>JBIIHV010000118.1:0-5699 GCA_044235415.1 Ilumatobacteraceae bacterium
GCCGGTCGAACCGCACACGGACGCCGTCGCCGCGCCTGACATCGTCCATCCCGAACTGTCCGATCGTGCGGCCCCGATCGAAGACGACGACGGAGTCGGCGAATCGCTCTGCCTCGGCGAGCTCGTGTGTGGCGACGACGACGATCGCTCCGGACGCGGCAAGGTCGCGCACGACGGTGCGGACGACGGTGCGGGCGTCGAGATCGAGCGCATTGGTGGGCTCATCGAGGAAGGCCACCTCGGGTCGCGCCGCGAGGGCGAGGGCGAGGGACAGCCGCTGCTGTTCGCCCCCGCTGAGCCTTCGCCACGGGCGCGATGCAAGGTGGGTGAGGCCGAGCCGCGCGAGGAGCGCGCCGGGGTCGACGACCGAGCCGTGCAGAGCGCAGAACAACCGGACCGTCTCCCCGACGCGTGCCGTCGGATAGATGCCGCCCTGCTGCAGCATGACACCGGTCCGTGGCGCCAGACGCGCGCGGTCGTGGCGCGGATCGAGCCCGAGTACCGAGATCGAGCCGGCGTCGACGGAACGAAACCCCTCGCAGGCCTCGATCGTGGATGTCTTGCCGGCGCCGTTCGGGCCCACCACGGCCGTGACCTCTCCGCGCCGTGCACGGAAACTGGCGTCGTGCACCGCGACCGACGAGCCGTACCGGATGCGGACCGACGAGACCACGAGGTCGAGCGGGTCGTCGGCCACGGGACCAGCGTAGGCGTGCACCGCTAGCCTCAACCGTCGGTGATCGACGTCCGCATGCTCCGCACCGATCCCGAGCGGGTCCGTTCGCTGATGGAGCGCCGTCGGAAGCCGGCGCTGCTCGAGGAACTTGACCGGTGTGCGCGACTCGACCTGCGCCTGCGCGACATCGTCAAGGAGCGGGACGAGGCCCGCGCACGGATCAACGACCTCAGCAAGCAGGTGGCGTCGCTCCGGCGATCGGGCGACGGCCCTGCCGCGGATGCCGCAATGGCGGAGAGCCGGAGACTCGGTGAGAACGAGAAGGTTCTCGAGTCGGAGCACGGCGAAGTGAGCGAAGCGCTGCGAGAGGTGCTGCTGTCGCTGCCCAACGTGCCGCACGAGGACGCAGTGGTCGGTGTGAGCGACGTCGACAACCCCGTCGTCTCCGGACCGCACCGCATGCCGGCGGCCTTCGCAGACCACCAGCGCGTTCCGCACTGGGAGACGGCCACTGCGCTCGGCATCCTCGACAACGAGCGCGCGGTGAAGATCAGCGGCGCGATGTTCACCATGCAGCGCGGCGCGGGTGCAACGCTCGCCCGTGCACTGTGCCAGTACGCACTGGACGCGAACGCCGACGCGTTCGAGGAGATCCGCCCACCGTCGCTCGTCACCACGGCGACGCTGACCGCCACGGGGCAGCTGCCGAAGTTCGCCGAGGACGCATACGCCATCGAGCGGGACGGTCTGTGGTGCATCCCGACCGCGGAGTCGTCGCTGACGTCCATCCACGCGGGGGAGATCCTCGACGCCGAGGAACTGCCCGCTCGCTACATGGCGCACACGTCCTGCTACCGCCGCGAGGCGGGATCGGCCGGCCGCGACACGCGCGGCATGCTGCGCGCCCACGAGTTCGACAAGGTGGAGATCCTCGCCGTGACGACGCCCGAGCAGGCACTCGGGATGCTGGAGGAGCTGCGCGACCGCGTGGTGCGCGCCATCGACGGGCTGGGCCTGCCGCACCGCACCATCGAGGTGTGCACGGGCGACATGGGGCAGAGCCACCACCGGAGCTTCGACGTCGAGGTGTACGCACCCGGATGCGACGCGTGGCTCGAGGTCAGCTCGGTGAGCTGGTTCGGGGACTATCAGGCGCGGCGCGCCGAGATCCGGTTCCGTCGCGCGGGGCAGAAGGGCACCGAGGTGGCCCACACGCTCAATGCCTCGGCGCTCGCGGTGCCGCGCGTGTGGGCCGCCATCATGGAGAACTACCGGCAGCCCGACGGCAGCGTGGCGGTGCCCGAGGCGCTGCACCGCTACATGCGCGGCACGACCGTCATCCGACCGAGGTAGCAGGGGTGTCCCTGCGCGACCGCCGCATGCAGTACGAGTCGGCGGGCCTCCGGCGGGCCGACCTCGACGCCGACCCGGTGCGCCAGTGGCGCCGCTGGTACGACGAGGCTGAGGGAGCGGGCGTCACCGAGCCGAACGCGATGACGTTGTCCACCATCGGCGCGGATGGCGGCCCCGACTCGCGGGTCGTGCTCGCGCGCGGATTCGACGAGCGTGGCGTGGCGTTCTACAGCAACCGCGACAGCACGAAGGGCGCGCAGCTCGCCGGTCAGGGCAGGGTGTCACTGGTCTTCGCGTGGTTGGACCTGCACCGTCAGGTCCGCATCCGGGGCGCGGCGTCGGTGCTGCCCGACGCCGAGAGCGACGCCTACTTTGCGTCGCGTCCGCGCGGCTCGCAGGAGGGCGCGTGGGCGTCCCCGCAGTCGTCGCTCATCGCGTCGCGGGACGAGCTCGAGCGCATGGCCGCGGAGGCGGCAGCGAGGTTCGCCGGACGCGACGTGCCCCGCCCCGACTGGTGGGGAGGGTGGCTGGTGCGGCCCGAGTCGTTCGAGTTCTGGCAGGGACGGCCGAACCGCCTGCACGACCGCTTCCGTTACGAGCGCAACGCCGACGGCTGGTCGATCGCGCGACTCGCCCCCTGACGGTGGCGCATCACGCGTCTGGCGCCGCGGTCGCGCCGGCCCGTGTGCGCAGCAGCGACCACGCCACCGGCAGGCCGATGACGAGGGCGAAGGCCGTCGCGAGGCGCCACGCACCCTGCGACTGCAGGAAACCGGCGAGCGACGACTGCCACGACGACACGGCGCCGCCGCCCGTGGCGGCGGACGGGTCGATGCTGCCGTACCAGTACCAGCAGAGATAGAGCCCCGACGCCACGAGCGCGACACCGGCCAGCCGGTTGGCGTGGCGCATCCCCGCGCGCAGCACCCGCACCATTCCCTGTCGGGCGAGGGCAAGCGCGACGGTCAGCGCCGTCACGAGCAGGGACATCCCGAGGCCGTAGAGCACCACGCCGATGACGCCGGGGAGAAAGCCGTGCCGCGTCACGCCGCCCATCACGGCGCTCGTCAGCAGGCCGATAGTGCAGCCGATGGATGCGACGGCGTAGGCGGCGCCGAAGGCCGCCACGCCGAGGAGCGAGCGGTCGCGACGGGGCGACAGACCCGGCACGGGGAGGTAGGGCTTCCAGCCGGCGAGCATTGCCGTACCAGCGAGGACCAGTGCGACACCGACCGCGAAACCGAGCCACTGTGCGTTGGCCGCAATGGACTGGGTGAACAGGCGCGTGACGAGACCGACGACGAGGAACACGCCGACGAGTCCGGCCGACATTGCCGCACTCACCGCGAGGGCGCGCGAGACGGGGGCTCTGCGCACGTCGCCCTCGATGCCGAGGAAGTAGAGCAGCCACGTGGGCAGAAGCACGAAGCCGCACGGGTTCACCGCGGCGAGCACGCCGACCATGAACGAATAGGCGAAGTCGCCCTGCATCACGGACCGGCAATCTGCGCGACGGCAGCGTCCAGCTCGTCGCGCGTCAGCTCGCCCGCGACCTGGTCGACCACCGTGCCGTCGGCCGATACGAAGAGCGTCGTGGGTGCGAGTCCGATCCTCATCGCCGACGACAGGACGCCCTCGTCGTCGAGCAGCACGGGAAACCGGACCCGGTAGTTCTCGGCGAAGTTGGCCGCGACCGTCCTGGGGTCGCCCATGTTGATGCCCAGCACGGCGACCACGTCGCCTCGCTCGTCGAAGAATTCCGCCAGCAGCGGCATCTCGCGCCTGCACGGCTCGCACGACGCGTACCAGAAGTTGACGACCAGGGGGCGGCCGGTGAACTCGGCGGTCGAACGCAGCGTGTCCGTGAGGTCGAGCAGCTCGACCACCGCGAGCGGCTCGCCCGCGACGACGGCGTTGGTCGCGATCGACGCGTCATCCGGCGCAGGTGACCCGCCGCATCCGGCGAGGACGACTGCGCCGAGGAGCACGCAGCAGAAGGGAAGCGAACGCCGCATGCGGCGAGGCTACCGAGCACCGTCCGACGGGTGCGGTCGCTAGCGTCGGTGACCGTGACCGACGGGCCCGTCCCCGAGCCCGGGCGGGGACGGATCTACGCGACGTCGCGACGGGTGAGGCTCGGCGACGTCGATGCCGGCGCCCGATTGCGGCTCGACGCCGTGGCGCGCTACCTGCAGGACGTCGCGAACGACGACGCCGTCGACGGCGGGTACTCGGACGCGCACGGCTGGGTCGTGCGACGGACCGAGATGTGGGTGACGGGGGTGCCCCGCTACATGGAGGACGTCGAGATCCGCACGTGGTGCGGCGGCTACGGGTCGCACTGGGCCGAGCGCCGCACGTCCATCGTGTCGGCGGGTGGGCGGCGCATCGAGGCCGCCTCGCTGTGGGTGCACGTCGACCTCGCCACGATGCGGCTGCTGCCGCTGCCCGACGACTTCGTCCCCGTGGTGGAGGAGGCGAGCGGCGGACGCCGCATCCGTGCGACGCTGCGGGTGGGCAAGGGGCTGCCGCCCGTCGATTGGGACGCGCTGCCCACGATGCAGGTGCGGGTCACGGACATCGACGCGGTGGGCCACATGAACAATGCCGTCTACTGGGAGGCCGTGGTGGAGGAGCTCGCGGGAGTCGGCGGACCGGCACTGCCGTTGCACGCCACCGTCGAGCACCACGCGGCGATCGCGCCGGGCCAGGAGGTGCGCATCGCGCGGCTCGTGGAGGAGGACCGAACGGTGCTGCGGCACATGGTGGATGGCGGGACGATGGCGTCGGCGATCGAGATCGCACCGTGGCACGCACCGCCCCCGGGCACCGCGAACTGATCCCACCGGCCGCTGCGGCGGCCGAACCTACGATGACGCTCCGATGGATGGTCGCACCGGCGCGCTGATCTGGCTGGTCGGACACGTGGTCGGCTGGTGGCTCGCGCACCGACTGCCGCGGTTCGCCGCCGCACCGGATGCAGATCGCGCACCGGTGAGCATCGTGGTGCCGGCGCGCAACGAGGAGGGCAACGTGGCCGCGTGCGTCGCGTCGCTGCACGCGCGTGCGGGCGACGAGGTCATCGTCGTCGACGACGAGTCGACCGACGCCACGGCGCCACTCGCCCGTGGCGCGGGGGCGACGGTGCTGCAGGCAGGGCCGAGGCCCGACGGCTGGTTGGGCAAGCCGTGGGCCTGCCAGCGCGGCGTCGAGGCAGCGCGACACGACACCGTGGTGATGGTGGACGCCGACGTACGGCTTGCGCCGGGCTCACTCGATGCGCTCGCCGCGATGGTGCGCCGCGCCCCGCAGCAATTGACGAGCGTGCAGCCGTGGCACGCCGTCGAGCGCACCGGCGAGCACGCATCGATGTTGTTCAACCTGCTCGCAATCATGGCGGCTCGCCCGATCGGCGGTCGGCAGCCGCTGGCATTTGGTCCGGTACTCGCGTGCGCCCGGGCGCGCTACCTCGAGCTCGGCGGTCACGGCCATCCCTCGGTGCGCGGCGCACTGGTGGAGGACCTGGCGCTCGGCGGGGTGTTCGGCGACGTGGCGTCGCACGTCGCGATGCCGACGGCGGCCCGCTTCCGCATGTACCCGGACGGCGCGGCGGGAGTAGCACGGGGCTTCACGCGCAGCATCGGCGCGGGGTTGGGTCGCACCGATCCGC
>JBIIHV010000119.1:0-5677 GCA_044235415.1 Ilumatobacteraceae bacterium
CGCGTCGCGCGCTTCGGGGCGCGCGACGTGACACGGCTCATGAAGGACGCGTCCATCGTCCGCAACCGCGCCAAGATCGAGTCGGCGGTCGGCAACGCGCGCGCCGTGCTTGCACTGCACGAGTCGGGTGGCTCGCTCGTGGACGTCGTCTGGTCGCACGAACCGAAGGGCCGCCGGAAGGCACCCCGCCGGACCACCGACCTCGTCGCGTCGACCCCCGAGTCCGAGGCGCTCAGCGCCGATCTCCGACGGCTCGGCTTCACCTTCGTCGGCCCCACCACCATGTGGGCGATGATGCAGTCGCTCGGCGTGGTCAACGACCACCTCGTCGGCTGCGACTTCCGCTGAGGTCGCAGCCTCCGCTACTCGAGCCCCGTCCGGTCGGGCCGCCAGAACGTGCGCGTTGCGACCTGGTCGCGCGCGATGCCGAGTGCCAGCGCTGCGGTGCGCACCGCATGGTTCGCCGACTGCTCGCCCACCACGACGACGGCCGCTCCGTCCGATCCCCACTCGGCGACAGCCGCGGCGAGGTCGGCGTCGTGCGACGCATCCGCCGGCGCAACCGTCACCCGTTCGCACCCGTTCGACGCAAGCAGCGCGCACGCCTGCGGCAGCGGCGACGACGAGCGGATGACGGCGCGCACCGCAGCGCCGGCCCCCGGCACCGCCATCGACCGTGCGACGGAGAGCGCGGTGCCGATCGCCGTCTCGTCACCCACGACGAGCACGCCGCGCGCGCCCTGCGGCGCCGTCACCGGCCGTTCCGGCCCCTGGCCCCGCACCGTCGCGCCGGGAACCAGCGACCGCAGCCACGGCGTCGCGGGACCGAGCCCGGTCAGCACCGCGACGAATTCGAGCGTGCCGGCTTGCGAGCCCGCGACGGTGTAGCGGCGCAGCACCGACCCGCCGACGTCGACGGCGACCGTGTCGCCGGCCGACGGCACGTAGCCGTCCACCCCCGCCAGCACCACGTGCACCGCACGTCCGTCGAGGAGGTGTGCCTCCCCGACGGTCGCGGTCCACGGCGACGTGAGGCCGCGGAAGCGGGTGCGCTCCTCGCTCAGAGGTCGTACCGGTAGACGTTGGTCTCGCGCTGCACGAACCCGAGGCGCCGGTAGAGGCGGTTCGCCGCCTCGCGCGACGGACGCGACGTGAGGTCGACCGTCGTCGCACCGGCCCTGCGGGCCTCGTCGAGTGCGAACCGGTTGAGCGCCTCGCCGACCCCCGCGCCCCGCGCGGATGCGTCCACCACGACGTCCTCGATCCACGCGCGCAACCCCGTGGGAATGCGGAACAGCACGAGCGTCAGCGATCCGACGATGCGTCCGTCGATCCGCGCGACGAGCAACTGGCTGGCGGGCGACGCGACGATCTCCGCGAGCTGCGCAACCGACGGGGTCGGACTGCTGGACGACAGTTGCGGCACCAGGCGCGCCATCGCGTCCACGAGCTCGTCGTCGGCGGCCTGCGCGATGGCGACGATGACCTGCTCCGGCACGCCTCCACGATGCCACACCCCGCCGCGCGACCGTAGACTCGGGTCGTTGCCGACGGCACCAAGGCCCATGCCATGAGCACCGCGTTCCTCGTCAAGCGCCGCGGGGCCGCCCTGCTCGGCGGACTCGACGCCGCCGTCCGCCGCCACCCCGCCGACCAGGCGCGACTGGTCACCTTCCACGCCGTCGGCAACCGCGTCGACGGCGACGTCCACGGCATCTACGACCTGACCCCCGCCGAGTTCGCGAGGCACGTCGATGCTGTCGTCGGCGCGGCGGAGGAGACCGGTCTGCCATTCCGGAGCCTCGCGGAGTGGCCGGCGCCGGGCATCGTCGTCACCTTCGACGATGGCTACGCCGACCTCGTGGGCACCGTCGCCCCGGTGCTGTCGGATCGGGGCATCCCATTCCACTGCTTCGTCACCGGCGACCGTCTCGATGCAGGCGACCCGCGATACCTCGACCGGGCCGCGCTCACGGAACTCGCATCCGTCCCGCTGGCGGGCATCGGCGCGCACGGGTGGCGGCACTCGCCGCTGGACGCGATGCAGGCCGACGAGCGCGACAACGACCTGCTCGCGAGCAGGTCGTCGCTCGAGGACCTGCTGCAGCGGGCCGTCGACACGATGTCGTACCCGTTTGGCCGCGTGAACGGCGACGTGCGGAACGCGGCGGAACGCGCCGGCTTCGTGCGCGCGGCGTGCAGCACGTGGGGGTTTGCCCCGCCGGCGTGCGACCCGCTGCTGCTTCCGCGCATCGACCTGTGGGCGGGCGACTCGCCGCGCACCGTCCGGCACAAGGTGCTCGGCCACTGGAACTGGTTCGGCCGCCTGTCGTGACGATCCCCGTGTCGGTGGTGGTGCCGACGCACGACTCCGCGGCCACGATCGGCAGGGCGCTGCGCAGTGTCGCGTCGCAATCGGCACGGCCGTGCGAGATCGTCGTCGTCGACGATGCGAGCAGCGACGACACGCTCGCCGTGGTCGCCGATCTCGCCCGTGAACTGCCCGTTCCGGTGCGCACCATTGCGCTCCCCGAGAACCTCGGCCCGGGCACGGCGCGCAACACCGGTTGGGACGCAGCCACCGGCGACTGGGTCGCGTTCCTCGACCACGACGACGCCTGGCACCCGGAGAAGCTCTCGGTGCAGCACGCCCTCATGGCCGCCGAACCGACGCTCGCGATGAGCGGGCACCTCCACGCGTTCTGCAGCCACGACGACTGGGCACGCGTGTCCGCGCGACCCGTCGTGGTCCGCTTCGACCTTCGGGACTTCCTCGTGCGGAACCGGTGCTCGACGCCGTCGGTGATGGTGCGGCGCGGGATTGCACAGCGGTTCGAGCGGGGATCGTCGTTCGCCGAGGACTACCTCCTCTGGATGCGCATCGTCGCCTCGCACGGACCGTGCGCGCGCATCGAGGCTCCGCTCGTTCACTGCACCAACCCCGCATTCGGCGGCGCCGGGCTCAGCGGCCGCATGGTCGCGATGGAACGGGCCGAACTGCACAACTTCCGCTCGCTTCGCCGCGACGGCGCCATCGGGCCGTTGACGACGGCCGCCGCCTCGTGCTGGTCGCTCGCGAAGTTTGCGATCCGCCTCGTACGGACCGGTGTCCGGAGAATCCGCCTCCGTCCAGCGATAGCGTCGGACCGTAGTGGCGCTGCCTGAACACGTCCGCTGGTTGTCGAAGCCGTCGCTCGTCCAGCCGACGATCGTCACCGCCTTCACCGGCTGGAACGACGCAGCAGACGCCGCATCCACCGCGATGCGCGGCCTCGTCGAGGGGTGGGGTGCGCGCCGTCTCGCTGAGATCGACCCCGAACCCTTCACCGACTTCGCGACCATCCGGCCGCAGGTGCGCCTCGACGAGTCGTCGCAGCGCACCATCGTCTGGCCGACCGTCGGCCTGTGGCACGTACCGACGCCCGGCGGCGACGTGATCCTCGTCCTCGGACCCGAGCCGAGCCTGCGCTGGCGCCTGTTCACCGAGCAGCTCATCGGCGTCGCGCGCCACTTCGACGCGCCGCTGCTCGTCACCCTCGGTGCGCTCCTCGCCGACGTGCCGCACAGCCGCCCGGCCCAGATCATCGGTACGGCGACCGACCAGGACGTCATCGACCGCTACGACCTGCAGCGCTCGCGGTACGAAGGCCCGATCGGCATCGTCGGCGTGCTGCACGACGCCTGCGCGACCGAGGGCATCCCCTCCGTGTCGCTCTGGGCCGCCGTGCCCGCCTACGCGTCGCAGGTTCCGTCGCCCAAGGCCGCGGCCGCGCTCATCCGCCGCCTCGCCGACCTGGTCGGCGCGCCGGCACCCCTGTCCGTGCTCTCCGAGCAGGTGCACCGGTACGAGGAGCAGGTGGACTCGATCGTCTCCGACGACGACGACCTCGCGGCCTACGTCGAGCGGCTCGAGCGGCTCACCGACAGCGGCGTGGGCATCGACGACGAGGTCGACGACGGTCAGCTGCAGATCGACTTCGACGAGACCGGTGGAATCGAGGCCGACGAGGGCGATGCATCGACGCTCGTCGACGAGGTGGAGCAATTCCTGCGCGAGCAGGACGGGGGATCGAACCCCCGCTAGCCGCCCAGGGCCCCGCCGCTCAGAGCGGCGTTCGCCGCGTCATCCCCCGGTCACCTCGACGCGCAGCCGTTTGTTGCCCTTTCCCTTGCTCTCGGTCTTCACGACGCGCAAGCCGCCGACCTCAGCCGTCGATCGCACGTGCGTGCCGCCGTCGGCCTGTCGGTCGACGCCGACGATGTCGACGACGCGGATCTCCCGCACGTCCTCCGGGATGAGCGAGACCTTCGTGCGGATCAGTGCAGGATCGCCCATCGCCTCGGTACGCGGAAGAAACGACACCTCGATCGGCCGGTCGGCGCGGATCTCTGCGGCGACCATCTCCTCCACCCTCGCCGCGAAGCCCTCGGGCAACGGGTCGAACTCGAAGTCCATCCGCCCCGCCAGCGGCTCCATGTTGCCGCCGGTCACCGGCACCGCCCACTCGTTCCAGATCACGCCGCACAGGAGGTGCATCGCGGTGTGGGTGCGCATCAGCGAGTGACGACGGTCCCAGTCGATCTCGCCGTGCACCGTCGATCCGACCGTCGCGACGGGACCGTCGCCCTCGAGCAGGTGCCAGAGCGCACCGCCCGACTTCGTCACCTCCAGTACGCGGCGGCCGTCGATGGTGCCGGTGTCGTGGGGCTGGCCACCGCCGGTGGCGTAGAAGACCGTGCGGTCGAGCGCGACGCGCGCACCATCGACCGCGGTCACCGTCGCCTCCATCTGCCGCAGATACGCGTCGCGCAGGTACAGCTGGTCGGTGTCCATCGTGTCCGGCTCCGTTCCGAGGACGAGTCGCTACTTCGCCCGAGCAGCGGCCACGAAGGCCCGCGCGACGCGGTCGGCCGCGCCGGGATCGGTGCCGACGAACAGCGACGGCTCGATCAGCTCGACCTCCATGATGCGGGGAGCGCCGAGCGCGCCCCCGACCATGTCGATCCGCGCGTACGCGGGTGGCTCTGCGAAGCGCGATGCGAGGTGCTCCAGCACGTCACCGGCGAGCGCACGCTCCGCATCAACCAACGTGCGCGGCGCGATCTCTTCCTCGACGTAGAGCCCGTTGTGCACCGCACCGCCGTCGCGGAGGATCGCCGACTTCGCGAATGCATGGCTGATGATGCCGCCCACGCAGACCACTCCCGTCTCTGCGAGCGCGTCGATGTCGTGGTCGTACGGCTGCACCATCGCGGCCCGCCCCGAGGCGAGGATCGCCGCCACGTGCGAGCCCGCGGCCGCCGCGTCGCAGCGGTGGCGCGCGGTGTCGTTGGAGCCCGCGCTCACCGTCGGCTTCACCACGACGTCGCCCGAGAGGTCGGTACGGCTTGCATCGTCGGCCGACGCCACGAACACCGTTGGGATCACAGGGAGCCCGGCGCCGGCGAGGTCGGCGAGGTACCGCTTGTCGAGGTTCCACGCCACCACGTCGGGCGGGTTGATCACGCGGGTCACGGCCGATGCACGGCGGATCCACTCGAGGAACTCGACCGGCACACGGTGGTAGTTCCAGGTGCTGCGCAGGAACGCCGCGTCGAAGCGCGACCAGTCGACGGCGGGATCGTCCCAGTCGACCACCTCGACCGGGGTGCCAATTGCGACGAGGGCGCGACGGAC
>JBIIHV010000120.1:0-5656 GCA_044235415.1 Ilumatobacteraceae bacterium
GCGCCGCGACCAGTTCGCCGGCACGCGCGGATCCGGCTTGGACAGCACCGAGCGGAGGTCCTCGAGCTCCGACTTCGACACGGGGGGGCGCACCCCGACCTTGCTCGCCATGGCGGTCGGCACCGACAGCGTCATCTCGTTGATGACCGTCTTGAGGATGAGGTACTCCTGCACGGTCCCGAAGACCTTCATCCGCTTGATGCCGTGGACGATGCAGGCCCCGTGCTGCGGGTAGATGACCGTGTCACCCTTCTTGAATTTCACCCGCCACCTTCCGTCGCGCCAGCCCCGAAATGATAGGGGACGCGGTCCCGCGAGCCACCAGGGAGCGCCCCCGGCAGGAGTCGAACCTGCGACCTGCGGATTAGAAGTCCGACGCTCTATCCAACTGAGCTACGGGGGCCCGGTGCGAGCGTACCGATCGACCCGTCCGGTACCGGTCGATCGCTATGGTCGCGGCATGGTCCGCTCGGTCCTCGTCACCGGTGCAGCGAGCGGCATCGGCGCGGCCGTGGCCGCGAGGTTCGCCCGGCGAGCCGGCACCGCGGTGGTGCTCGCCGACCGCGACGACGCATCCGACTTCGCCGCGTCGCTCGGGGCTCCTCACCGTGCCATCGCGTGCGACGTCACCTCGGTGGACGACGTCAGCCGTGCCGTCGAGACCGCGGCCGCCCTCGGGACGATCGAGGCCCTGGTGCTGTGCGCCGGTGTCGCCGCTGTCGGCCCCGCCGACGAGCCCGATCCGTCGACATGGGAGCGCGCACTGCGGGTCAACGCCCTCGGGACGATGCTCTGCATCCGGGCCGTGCTGCCCGTGATGGTCGGACAGGGGTCGGGCTCCATCGTCGCGATCGCCTCGGCGGCGGGCCGGCTGACCTACGTCGGGGAGCCCGCCTACGTGGCCAGCAAGCACGCCGTCGTGGGCTTCTGCGACTCGGTCCGCAAGGAGCTGGTCGGGACCGGCGTGCGCATGTCGCTGGTCGAGCCGGGCTTCGTCGACACGCCCCTCACCCGGGGGCACCCCCGGTTCGCCGAACGGATGGGCGACCTCGTACCACTCCAGCCCGACGACGTCGCCCGGACCGTGGAGTTCGTGGTCGACCAGCCGCCCCACTGCAGCATCAACGAGGTGCTGATCCGGCCGACGGCCCAGGAGCTCTGACCGCACGCCGGCTCGGTTCGCCAAGGGCCTTGCCCCGCAACGGTATATTTCTGCGGGGCTGTTGGGCGATGGGGATGCCGGTGGAGAACAACGAGGACAGCACCGTCGAAAAGGTCCTCGCCTACATTCGCCGCCGCATCATCAACGGCGAGTTTCCACCGGGATCCAAGCTCGAACCCAAGAAGATCGCAGACGCCTGCAAGACCAGCCTGATCCCCGTCCGAGAGGCGCTGCGGGTGCTGCAGACCGACGGTCTCGTCACCGTCTTCCACAACAAGGGTACGTGGGTCGCACGGATGTCGCTGTCGGACCTCCGCGACCTCTACTCGGTCCGAGTTCAGCTCGAGGGCGAGTCGGTGCGCACCGCGCAGGACATCGGACCCGAGACCATCGCGAAGCTCCGCGACATCCTGCGGCGCGCCAACCAGGTGACGGCGGGCGGCGACAAGGACACGCTGCACCGCCTCAACAAGGAGTTCCACTACGAGATCTACCAGCTCTGCGGCTCGTCGTGGCGCCTGCGCCTCATCGACACGCTGTGGGACCACGCCGAGCGCTACCAGCGGCTCTCGCTGAACTACCGCGACGACGCCGCGGAGGACGAGCACCTGGCCATCGTCGATGCACTCGAGCGCGGGGACCGCGACACCGCGGCGAAGGCGCTCGCAGCGCACCTCCAGTCGACCGTCGACCTCCTGATCGACTCGCTCGACGGGACGACGATCCTCGACGACGAGTGACGACGGCGCGCGGGCTAGCCGCGCACCGACACCACCGGATTGACGATCGTCCCCACGCGCTCGATGGTGACGCTCACCTCGTCCCCCGCGCGGAGGAACTCCGGGGGCGTCCGCGACTGCCCAACCCCCGGCGGCGTGCCGGTCGAGATGACGGTGCCCGACCGCAGGGTCGTCGACGCACTGAGCCGGCTCACCAGTTCCGCAACCCCGAACACGAGCTCGCGGGTCGACGACGACTGCTTGACGGCCCCGTTCACCCGCAGTTCGATCGCGAGGTTGCTCGGCTCGGGTACCTCGTCTCGGGTGACCAACCAGGGGCCCATCGGCTTGAAGGTGTCGAACGACTTCGCCCTGCCCCACTGGCCCTCGGCGGACTGGATCTCGCGCTCGGAGACGTCATTGAGCACGACGTAACCGGCGACGTGCTCCATCGCCGACTCGACGGGGATGTTCCGGCCCTCGCGACCGATGACGACGCCGAGCTCGGCCTCCCAGTCGACCTTGGTGGAGCCCGGCGGGACCACGATCGGCTCGCCGGAGGCGATGATCGACGTCGTGAAGAAGGCGAACGCGATCGGCGCGGTCGGGATGGGCAGCCCCGACTCGATCGCGTGGTCGCGGTAGTTGAGGCCGATGCCGATCAACTGCGGCGGGTTGGGCACGGGTGCCAGCCGGCGCGACGAGAGCAGCGATGCGTCGAGCGGGACGTCAGCGATGCGCGCGCACGTCGCCTGCACGTCGGCGAGGTTCGGCTCGATCGGCCCCCATGCAGCCGGCGCGAGACGGATGCCGCCGTCCTCGAGCGCACCCCACCTGGTGTCGGCGCCCGACGCAATGCTCACCAGACGCACGACGACCTCACGCCCATATATTATACGGACGCGTCGGGCCCGACTCCCTGCGCAGGAGGGCGCCAATGCCGGGGAATCGCGTGATGGTCTATGACGGCCCGCACCAGGTGCACATCGAAGAGCGCGACATCCCCGCACCCGGACCCGGTGAGGTGCAGATCCGCATCGCCTACACGGGCATCTGCGGGTCCGACCTCCATGGCTACACCGGCAAGTCCGGGCGCCGCATTCCGGGCATGGTGATGGGCCACGAGGCGAGCGGCACGGTCAGCGGCACCGGAGCGGGCGTCGACGGACGGCTCGTCGGCCGGCAGGTGACGTTCAACCCCGCGCTGTCCTGCGATGGTGCGTGCGGCCACGGCGTCGAGAACCACTGCGCGCAGCTCCGGGTCATCGGCGTCGACCCCGCCATCCAGGGTGCGTTCGCCGACTACATCGTCGTGCCTGCCCACCGCGTCGTAGCCCTCGACGGCATCGACCTGCGTCTCGGTGCGTGCATCGAGCCCCTCGCCGTCGCGGTCCAGGCCGTGGAGCGCGCCCGCGTCGAGGAAGGCCAGCGCGTGCTGATCGTCGGCGGCGGCATGATCGGACAGTGCCTCGCGCTCGTCGCGCGGGCACGGGGAGCGGCGTCGGTCGCCCTGTCGGAGGCCAACCCCCAACGACGCGCTGCTGCGGAGGCGATGGGCTTCGAGACCGTCGCGCCCGACGACGTCGCGTCCCACCCGATGTTCGACGCCTCGTTCGACGCCGTCGGCATCGACGCGACGGCGGCTGCCACGATCGGTGCCGTGCGCAAGGGTGGCACCGTCTGTTTCGTGGGGCTCGGCCTGCCGACGATCAGCGTGCCGCTGTTCGGCATCGTCGTCGCAGAGCGCTCCGTCGTCGGGTCGTTCGCCTACACCGACGCGGCCTTCGACGAGGCCCGCGACATGCTGGCCGGAGGATCGGTCGACCTCGCCGGCACCATCGGCCCGGACACCGACTTCGGGTCCGTCGGCGACGCCTTCGAGGACCTGGCGGCATCGCGCCGCCACGACCTCAAGATCCTGATGTCGACGGGCGGCGCCTAGCCCCGTCCCATCGCGCGGCGGGCCGCCGCGGCGATCTTCCCGGGGTTCGGGAGGTGCGCATCCTCGAGCGGCGGACTGAACGGCACCGGCGAGTGGTTGCTGGTCACCCGTCCGATCGGCGCACGCAGGCTTCCGAACAGCCGCTCGCCCACCTGCGCTGCGACGTCGGAGGCGACCGAGCACCGCGCTGGACCCTCCTCCACCACGACGAAACGTCCCGTCACCCCGGCGCGTGCGACCAACCCGTCGAGGTCGAGCGGCTGGAGCGAGCGGAGACTGAGCACCTCAGCCGAGATGCCCTCGGCCTCCAGCGCCACGGCGGCTTCGAGCGCCATGAGCGCACTGTGCCCGACGCCCGCGATGGTGACGTCGCTGCCGTCGCGAAGCACCCCGAGCTCGCCCAGGCGCATCGGCCCCGCGGCGGTGTCGACGGCACCCGACGTCGTGTAGAGCGCCATGTGCTCGAGGAAGACGACCGGATCGTCGTCCAGGATCGACGCCATCAGCAACCCGCGTGCCTCGGCCGGCGTCGCAGGCGCGACCACCTTCAGGCCCGGCACGTTGGTGAACATCGCGTAGTGCGTGTCGGAGTGCTGCGCCGCTGCGCGCAGGCCGCCCCCCACCGCCATCCGCAGCACCATCGGCACCGACGTCTGGCCGCCGCTCATGAAACGCATCTTGGCCGCCTGGTTCACCACCTCGTCGAAGGCCTTCGGGGCGAACGACGCCCACATCAGGTCGGTCACCGGCCGGAGCCCCGCCATCGCGGCACCCACCGTCGCGGCGGTGATCCCCGCCTCGGAGATGGGCGTGTCGAGCACGCGACCCGCGCCGAACTCCTCGAACAGCCCCTTCGTCACGCCGAAGGTGCCGCCCATCGCCCCCTCGAGCGGCGCCCCCTGACCGGCCCCGCCGGCAATGTCCTCGCCGAGCAGCACCACGCGCGAGTCGGCCCGCATGCACGTCAGCAGCGCGTCCTTCAGCGCGTCGAGGAACGTCATCTCCGCCGCGCCCGCGGCCGTCCGGTCAGTTGCTGTAGACAAAGTGGTCAGCCCCCTCTGCGTCCGGCCACGCACTTGCGCGCGCGGCGGCGAACGCCTCGTCCAGTCGCGCGACGACGTCGCGCTCCACCTCGGCGGTGATCGCCGCCGAATCCGATCCCCGCCCGGCCAGCACCAACGCAGTCCGGGCGACGACGTCGGCGTCCCGCGCCGCGCGCCGGTCGTCCTTGCTGCGGTAGCCCTCGGAGTCGCCTGCGAAGTGCCCGCCGATCCTCAGGTAGGTCGCCTCGATGAAGGACGGCCCCTCGCCGCGGCGCGCACGGTCGACCGCCGCCCGGGCAGCCTCGTGCACGGCCTCGTAGTCGGAGGCATCCACCGTGGTGCCCGGCATCGAGTAGCCCGCGGCACGGACCGACACCCGCGGCACCGACACCGCGTACGAGGCGGGCGTCGACTCGGCCCATCCGTTGTTCTCGCACACGAACACGACCGGCAGCCGCCAGATCGACGCGAGGTTCATCGACTCGTGCAGCACGCCCTGGCTGGTGGCGCCGTCCCCGAAGAAGGTGGCGGCGACGCGCCCGTCGCCGAGCGTGCGCGCCGCGAGCGCTGCGCCGACCGCGATGCCCACGCCACCCGCGACGATCGCGTTGGCGCCGAGCATCCCCTTGGAGAAGTCGGCGATGTGCATCGATCCGCCGCGGCCCTTGCAGAGGCCGTTCGCCCGTCCGTACAGCTCCGCGACCATCGGCACGATGTCGACGCCCTTCGCGAGGCAGTGCCCGTGCCCGCGGTGCGTGCTCGTGATCATGTCGGCGTCGCCGAGGTGCGC
>JBIIHV010000121.1:0-5639 GCA_044235415.1 Ilumatobacteraceae bacterium
GCATGTTGAAGAACTTCATCTCGTGCAACACGCCAAATGGCCCGCCCTCCTGGCTGGCGCCATTGTCGCTGTGCAGGACGACGATCGTGTTCTCGAGTGCGCCGATCTCGGCGAGCCCGTCGAGGTAGCGGCCGATCTGTGCATCGGTGTGCTCGAGAAACGCGGCGAAGGCTTCCTGTAGGCGGATCGCAAGGCGGCGCTGGTTGTCGGGCAGCGACGACCACTCCTCGACGCCCGGGTTGCGCGGCGCGAGTTGCGTACCCGGCGGCACGATGCCCATCTCCAGTTGGCGGCGGTGCCACCGCTCGCGCGCGACGTCCCAGCCCTCGTCCCACTTGCCGCGCTGGCGCTCGAGAAACTCGCGCGGGGCCTGGTGTGGCGCGTGTGTCGCGCCGAATGCGATGTACTGAAAGAACGGCCGGTCGGGCCGGATCGAGAGGCTGTCGCGCGCGAACAGCAGCGCATGGTCGACGAGGTCTTCGCTGAGGTGGTAGCCCTCTTCGGGGCGCTTCGGCGGCTCGACATGATGGTTGTCGTAGACGAGCTCGGGGCTGAACTGGTCGGTCTCACCGTCAAGGAATCCGTAGAAGCGATCGAAGCCGCGACCGAGCGGCCACTGGTCGAACGGCCCAGCCGCCGACGCCTGTTCCATCTGCACGAGGTGCCACTTGCCAGCGCAGAACGTGGCATAGCCGTGCAGCCGCAGTACCTCCGCCACCGTGGCCGCACGGTGCGTGACGTGGCCACGCATGTTGGGGAAGCCGGTGTTGAAGTTGGAGATCGAGCGCATCCCCACCTCGTGTGCGTTGCGGCCCGTCAGCAGCGCCGCGCGCGTCGGGCTGCACAGCGGCGTGACGTGGTAGTTGGTGAAGCGCAGGCCGTTCGCCGCCAGCGCGTCGATGCGCGGCGTCGGGATCGTGCCGCCGAAGCAGCCGAAGTGCGAGAAGCCGAGGTCGTCGATGAGGATCAGCACGACGTTCGGCGCGCCGTCGCCGGGATGGGGCGGTTCCGGCCAGTGCGGTACCGACTCGGCGACCGTCCGGCCGATGACCCCGCCGAAGCCGTCGTGCATGCCGTTTCCCGTGCCCATTCCGGCCCCCTGCGCCCCGCGTTGGTGACCGCCCCGCGCGCCTGTCAGAGTAGTTGCGGGGTTTCCATGCACGTCCTTCGTACGCCCGACGAACGCTTCGACGATCTCCCCGGGTTTCCGTTCGCACCGCACTACGCCGAGGTGGACGACGGCGAGGGCGGGTCGCTGCGGGTGCACTACCTCGACGAGGGACCAGCCGATGGCGACCCCGTGCTGCTCATGCACGGGGAACCGTCGTGGTGCTACCTGTACCGCACGATGGTGCCGGTGCTCGTCGCCGCCGGGCATCGCGTCATTTGCCCCGACCTTGTGGGGTTCGGGCGGTCCGACAAGCCGTCACAGCAGCGCGACTACACCTACGCGCGGCACGTCGTGTGGATGTCACAGCTCGTGTTCGACCGGCTCGACCTGCGTCGGGCCACGTTCTTCGGGCAGGACTGGGGCGGGCTCATCGGGCTGCGGCTCGTCGCCGCGCAGTCCGAGCGGTTCGACCGCGTCGTCGTGTCGAACACTGGTCTGCCCATTGGCGACGGGAAGGTGGGCGACGCGTTCCTCGCGTGGCAGAAGTACTCGCAGGAATCGCCGTCGTTCCGCGTCGGCAAGATCGTCAGCGGCGGGTGCGCGGCGCGGCTCGCTCCCGAGGTCGTCGCCGCCTACGACGCGCCGTTCCCCGACGAGTCCTACCTCGCCGGGCCGCGCATCCTGCCGTCGCTCGTGCCGACGTCGGCCGACGATCCCGAGATGCCGGCCAACCGTGCGGCGTGGGACGCGTTGCGGCGGTTCGACCGGCCATGGCTGTGCGCGTTCAGCGACCAGGACGCCGTGACGCGCGGCGGCGACGCGCCATTCATCCGTGAGGTGCCGGGTGCGGCGGGACAACCGCACACGACCATCGAAGGCGGTGGGCACTTCGTGCAGGAGGACCGCGGACCCGAGCTGGCCCGCGTCATCGCCGGCTTCATCGCCGCCACGCCGCGGCGCTGAGCGTCAGGGAGTGGCGCTCCGACCGGCGTGTGCCCGGGCCGACGCCCTGATCGCCTCGTCGACGATCTCCATCGGGTGGCGCGCCGAGACGCCCGCCGCCGCGAGGTGCATGGAGCACCCGGGGTTCGCACTCGCGACGACGTCCGGGTGGGTGCGGCTGATTGACGAGAGCTTCCGCTCGCGGATCTGGCCCGCCATCTCCGGCTCGAGCACCGAATAGGCACCGCCCGCGCCGCAACACAGTCCCTCGTCGTCGAGCTCGACGCACTCGCGCACGAACCGACGCAGCACCGTGCGCACCGGCTCGTGCACGCGCTGGACGTGGCGGAGGTGGCACGGGTCCTGCACCGCGACCCGCAACGGCAGCGGCTCGACCGAGGGCAGGCGGTCGACGTGACGGGCGAGGAACTCCTGCACGTCGACGACGCGCGACGAGAACGCACGCGCGTCGTCGGAGTCGAGCAGGACGCCGTACTCCTTCAGCGCGGCGCCGCAGCCGGCCGAGTTGACGACGATCGGCGCGTCGCCCGGCAACCCGGCCATCACCTGTCGCGCGAGCGCGACTGCTCGGTCGTGCAGGCCGGCGTGCACGTGCAGCGCACCGCAGCACGGGGCGTCCGCGCCCGTCGGACGGACGCCGAACCCCGCAGCCTCGAGCACCCGCTGCGTCGCGAGGTGCACGTCGCGCTGCCATGCGTCCATGACGCAGCCAGTGAACATCCAGACGTCGTTGCCCGACGCCCGCAGCGGCGCACGCCGCAGCGGGATTCGCGCCGAAAGTCCGAGCCGGCGCGGCACGAGGTGCGCTCGCTGCGCGAGCCCGAGCAGCACCGAGCCGGCGCGCAGGAGGCGGGGCCGCGACAACGGAGCGAGGGCGAGCTCGCGGATCCATCCCCCTCGGCGCGACGCAAGCGTCGTCTTTGTCGCCTCGATGAGCGAGCCGTACTGCACGCCCGACGGGCACGCGGGCTCGCACGCGCGGCACTGCACGCACGTGTCGAACGCACGTACGACCTCGCGGGTCAGGGGCGCGCCGCGGTCCTGCACCTCCCGCATCAGCGCGATGCGGCCGCGCGGCGACATCGTCTCGTCGGCCGACACGCGGTATGTCGGGCACGCAGTGAGGCACAGGCCGCACTGCACGCAGGCGTTCAGCCGCTCGGGGTCGATGCCAAGGTCCATCAGCGCCTCGCAGGGTCGCGGCCGGGGTTGAGCCGGCCGGTGGGGTCGAACTCGCGCTTCATCCGCGCCGCGACGCCGAGCGACGCGGCATCCGGCGGGCGAGGCGGCTGCGGCTCGTCGCGGAACACCAGACCGGTGCCGACGGATGCGACGAACCGGCCCGTCAGGTTGCGCAGGGCGGAAGGCTCGAGCGACCACCGGTGGGCGGGCAGCGTCGGAGGGCCGTCGACCCCGGTCGTCGCCGCGATGCGCGAGAGCACTGCAGCCTGCGCGTCGACGTCACCCGGGTGCCCCTCCAGGTGCACCCACGTCGATGCGCCGTCCCACAGCACCGCCGATGGGTGCAACAGCGCGTCGAACGCGTCGAACGGATCGGCGCCGTCGGCGCGCAGCCACGCCGACGCCGCGGGTACCGGGTTGGTGCGGAGGATCACCTCGGCGAGCAGGCCCAACGTGCCGAGCGCCCCCGTCATGAGGCGCGGCAGGTCGTAGCCCGTGACGTTCTTCACCGTCGGGCCACCGCCGCGCACCAGCCTTCCCTCGGACGACACGTAGCGCACCTCCAGCACCGACGCGCGCAGCGATCCGCGGCCGAGCACGTCGAGGTGCTGCTCGCCCACCGCGATCGCACCCCCGACGGTGCCGCCGCGGTCGGGCAGCGCGCAGCGCTGTCCGCTCGATGCGAGCACTGCCGACAGCTCCGCCACCGTCGTGCCCGCGCCGACGCACACCACCATCTCCTCGGGCAGGTAGGCCGACACCCCGGACGGTGCCCGCACGTGCCGCACGCCGGGCTCCGGCTCGCCGCCGACGGACCACCGCGTGCGCGAACCCTCGACCGCAACCGCACCGTCGGCGCCCACCTCACCCGCGAACGCGACCAGGTCGCGCCGCTCGGTGAGCGCGCCGGTCAGACCCATAGACCCCTCGCAACGTTCGACAGCGCCTGGATGTCGGCGCAACTGTGCCCCGTCGGCAGCACCTTCCCGGGGTTGGCGGCGCACTCGGGGTCGAACGCGCGCCGCAACCGGTTCTGGTGGTCGAGATCGTCGGGGCTGAACATCTTGTCCATGTAGGCCTGCTTCTCGACGCCGATGCCGTGCTCGCCGGAGAGCACGCCTCCCGCCGCCAGCGACGCCTCGATGATGTCCGCACCCGCGGCGTGCACGCGGTCGAGCATCCCCGGTTCGCGCGCATCGAACAGCAGCAACGGGTGCAGGTTGCCGTCGCCCGCATGGAAGACGTTCATCACCATGAGACCGTGGCGGTCGGCGATCGCGTACACCTGCTCGAGCACCCCGGCGAGGCTCGACCTCGGTACCACCGTGTCGTGGAGGTAGTAGTCGGGCGCGATTTGGGCGATGGCGCCGAACGCCGTCTTGCGGCCCTTCCACAGCAGCGCCCGCTCGCGGTCGTCCCTCGCCAGCCGGACCTCCGTGGCCCCCTGTTCGCGCGCGATGCGCGCGATGGCGTCCGCATCGTGCGCCGTGCCATCAGGCAGGCCGTCGACCTCCGCGAGCAGCACGGCCGCCGCATCGAGCGGATAGCCGGCACCGACGTAGTTCTCGACCGCGCGGGTGATGCGCTGGTCCATCACCTCCATCGCCGCGGGGACCATGCCCGATGCGATCACCGCACTGACCGTGTTTGCCGCGTCCCGCACCTGCGAGAACGACGCCAGAAGCGTGCGCACCGACGGGGGATTCGGCGTCACCCGGACCGCAATGCGGACCGCGATGCCCAGCGTGCCCTCGCCGCCGACGAACGCCCCGCGCAGGTCGAGACCCGACGGCTCCGGATCGAGGCCGCCGAGGCGCGCCATCGCCCCGTCCGGCAGGACGACGTCCATGGCGAGGACGTGCGCGTTGGTCACGCCGTACGCGAGGCAGTGCGGCCCACCCGAGTTGTTGGCGACGTTGCCGCCGATCGTGCAGACCTGCTGGCTCGATGGATCGGGGGCGAAGTGGAAGCCCAGCGGCCGCAGGTGCCTCGTGAGGTCGAGGTTGACGACGCCGGGCTCGACCCACACCGCCCGCGCGTCGCGGTCGACCTCGTCGATCGACGTCATGCGGGCCAGCGACACCACCACGGGCGCCCCCAGCGGGATCGCGCCGCCCGCAAGTCCCGTGCCCGCGCCGCGCGGTACGACGGCACGGCCGTGGTGGCGGGCCGCGCGGACCACACCCTGCACCTCGTCGGCCGTGCGCGGAAAGCAGACGGGACCCGCATCGCCGCCGTCGAACACCGACGCGTCACGCCGCAGCAGGGCGCGCTGCGCATCGTCCGTCCGCACGTTCGCGGCCCCCACGATGCGGGTCAGTTCGCGCACCAGCTCGACGTCGCGCTCCGGCACCCCGCGCCGGGGGCGGGTGCGCGACGCGAG
>JBIIHV010000122.1:0-5616 GCA_044235415.1 Ilumatobacteraceae bacterium
CACCACCTCGGGCGCAACGAACGGGAGGGACGGGTCCGCGAGCCTGCCGTCGGGGACGACCCCGTCGAAGACGTGCTCGAGCCGGACGGTCGCGACGCCGTGGTCGGTGATGTCGGCGAGCAGCTCGTCCACGTCGCCGTCTGCACCCTGGTCGAAACCGAGCAGACGGATCTCGCTGCGCATCCGGTATCCGTGGGCCTCCTCCACCCTCCTCCGGACCTCCGCCATCAACGCCACGACGTCGGCGCTGCGCCCACCTTCGTCGGCCTGGATGAAGTTCGCGTGCTTCGTGGACACCTCCGCGGTGCCGATCCGCAGACCACGCAGTCCGAGGCCGTCGATGAGCTCTCCCGCGGACACGCGTCCCGGCTCCGGGTTGACGAACACCGAGCCGGCGTTGTGCCCACCTGGCTGGTTGTCGCGCCGCCACCGGACGATCTCGTCGATCGTCGCCTGTCCGTCCGCGGGATCCGCGGACCACTCGAGACTGACCGTGGCCGAGAGCACCACGTGGTCGTCGCCCAGCGCAGAACCACGGAACCGGAGGCCAAGGGCCTCCGCCGCGACCGGACGGTCCAGTCCGCGACGGAGATGGTAGAGGTGGACGCGTTCCAGCGACGCGGCCATGTCGGATCCATGGCCCCCGGCGTTCATCCGCACCGCCCCGCCGACCGAGCCGGGGACGCCAACGGCCCACTCGAACCCCGAGAGGCCCGCCGCCACCGACCTGCGCGCCGCGACCGGCAGCGCCACCGAGCCACCGAAGGTGGCCAGCGCAGGGCCGCTCCCTCCTTCGGAGCGCGACGGCACGTCGATCTCGTCGCACGTGCCCCCGAGGATGACCACGAGGCCGGCGAAGCCCGCGTCCGACACCAGCAGATTGCTGCCCTTGCCCACGACCACCGCAGGGACGTCCAACCCGTCGAGCGCCGCGGAGATGCGACGGAGATCCGCGACCGACCCCGCACGGACGAGCAGCGCCGCGCTGCCACCGACCCGGTACGTCGTCATCGGCCCCAGCGGGACGTCGCGCGCTGCAGCCGGTCCGAGACGCTCGGCGAGGACGGCGAGTCCGTCCGCGACGTCGTCGCCGATCACGCGCCCGCCGAACCGAACAGGGACATGAGTTCGTCGGGAAGGTGTTCGATGTCGCCGCACCCCATCGAGATGCACACGTCGCCGGGCCGCAGCAGCGCGGCCACGCCCTGCGCAAGGTCCGCGCGCGACGGGAGATACGCGACCTGCGCGGACGGGCGCCGATCCCGGATCGCCGACGCCACGAGTTCCCCCGTCACGCCGGGAATCCGCTCGGTACCCGAGGCGTAGATGTCCGTCACCACGACGACATCGGCGGCGTCAAACGCGTCGGCATATGCAGGCGACATGGTGCTCATCCGGTTGTAGCGGTTCGGTTGGAACACCGCGACGATCCGCGACCATCGGCCGTCGCCGATCCGGCACGCCGACAGGACGGCGTCGATCTCCCGGGGAAGGTGGGCATAGTCGTCGACAAAGGTAATTCCGGCGGCGGAGCCCCGGACGTCGAACCGCCGGCCGACGCCGGCGAACCGCTCGAGCGAGGCCGCGGCAGCTCCCGGGTCGACGCCGAGCGCCGAGGCCATGGCGATCGCGGCCGAGGCGTTCAGGACGTTGTGGACTCCGCGGACCGGAATGGCGGCGCGGAGCACCGAGCCGTCGGGCCCGCGCAGGGAGAACGACATCGCATCTGCCAGCGGATGCACGTCGCCGACCAGCCAGTCCGAGGCGGCGGAGGTGCCGTACGTCGAGGCCGTCCGTACGCGCCTCGCGATCGCGGAGCACGCGTCGTCGTCGGCGCACGCCACGACGGGTCCGCGCACCGCGCCCGCGAAGCGGTCGAATGCGTCGACGATCGCCCCGAACGACCCGTAGCGGTCGACGTGGTCCACGTCGACGTTCGTCACGATCGCCGCGGCCAGCGGCAGCCGGAGGTGCGTGCCGTCGCTCTCGTCGGCCTCGATCACGAAGTGCCGGCCCGATCCCCAACGGGCGCTCGCGCCGAGTCCCCTCGGGTCTCCGCCGACCAGCCAGCCAGGCTCGAGCCCCGCGTCGCGCAGGATCGTGGCGAGCATCGCCGTCGTCGTGGTCTTGCCGTGGGTGCCGGCGACGCCCACCGAGTCGCGCAACGCGCACACCGATGCGAGGAAGGACGCCCTGATCAGCGCCGAGGCCCCCGCACGGCGGGCGGCAACCAGCTCCGGATGGAGCGCGGAGATCGCGCTCGAGTAGGCGACCACGTCCGCCGACTGCACATGCGACGCGTCGTTGCCCACGACCAGCCGGACCCCTTCGATGCCGCCGTCGACCGGGCGCACATCGCACCCGGAGGTTCGGTGCCCCATCCCCGCCGACACCGCCGCGAGCGCGCTCATGCCCGGTCCCGCGACGCCGAGCACGTGGACCGCGCGCGGATGCGACAAGTCGATGGACGACGCGCCGTGCACCGCCGACTCGAGCACCTCCACGAACCGTGGCCGTCGGTGGAGCGCACCAGCGGCCCAGGCGCCGCGCGCGAGCGCGACCCGCGCGTCGGGGTCGGCGAGCAGCCGCGCGACCTGTCCGACGACGGCCGGCACCGACTCGTCGTCGACCACGACGGCCCCTCCGGCGTCGCCGAGCGTCCGCGCGTTCACCACCTGGTGGTCGCCCGCCGCGCCGCGCCACGGCACCTGCACCGACGCGACGCCGATCGCCGACACCTCGGCGATCGTGCTCGCACCGGACCGGCACACCACGAGGTCGCTCGCTGCGTAGACGTCCGCCATGGACTCCGTGCTCGGGATCCTCCGGTAGAGGAGCCGACCGTCGTCGCCGTGCACCGTCTCCGGCGCGGTAACCGACGTCGCATAGCGGTCGCCGCAGAGGTGCAGGACCGTCGCCCCGCAGCCGACCAAGCGAACCGCGACCTCGTTCAGGAGCGCCGAGCCGAGGGAGCCGCCCACCACCGACACCACCGGACCGTCGCCGGGAAGACCGAGGTCGGCGCGGGCGGGTGCGCGCCGCGACGTGGCGTCCAGCGTGCGCACCTCGCGCCGCACCGGCGCACCGGTGGGCACCGCATTGGGGAGCGCGCTCGGGAGGTACGCGACGGCTGACGCCGCGGCGGTGCGTGCCTGCACCCTCGTGGCGAGACCCGGTGTCCTGTCGTACGAACAGGTCACGACGGGGATGCCGAGCCGAGTCGCGGCACGGCACGCCGGGACGCTCGCGTAGCCGCCCACCGACACGACCACCGCGGGACGGAGCCGCCGGAGGAGGCGGTGCGCCTCCGACGTGGCACGGAGCACGGTGAAGGGCAGCCGAAGGTTGCGCAGCAGCGCGCCGGGTCGCAGGCTCCGGCGGAGCCCACCCACGCGCAGAAGCGTGCAGCCGAAGCCCTCCGCGGGCACCATCGCAGCCTCGACTCCCCCAGCCGAGCCGACGTAGTGCAGCCGCGACGCGTCGTACCCGGCGTCGACCAGCAACTCGAGCAGGGCCAGCGCGGGGACCACGTGGCCGCGGGTTCCGCCGCCCGTCACCACGGCGAACGTCGCGGGACCAGCCATGTGCGCCGCAAATCTACGCCACGGCCGGCGGATGGTCAGGGCTTCGGATGCCGGGCCACGTTGAGGAGCAGACCCGATGCGGACATCACCGCAAACAGCGACGAGCCTCCGTAGGAAATGAACGGCAGGGTCAGGCCCGTCACCGGCATCGCCCCGACCACGCCGCCGATGTTGATCGCCGCCTGGATGCAGAGCCACGCCGTGATGCCGCCCGACAGCAGGGCACCCTGCGCATCGGCCGCCCGCAGCGACGCGCGGAGCCCGGCGCCGAGCAGCACGAGGAACCCGCCGAGGACGATCGTCGACCCGATCAGACCGAACTCCTCGGCCACGACGGCGAAGATGAAGTCGGAGTGCGCCAAGGGGACGTACCCCCACTTGCTCGTCCCCTCCCCGGCGCCGGTCCCGAGGATGCCGCCGTTCGAGATGGAGAGGATCGACTGCCACACCTGGTAGCCCTGATCGGCGCGGCTCTCCTCGAGGTTGAGGAACGCGAAGAAGCGCCCCTGCAGTCGCTCGCTCGTGGCGACCACGGCCGCGGCACCGGCGAGCGACGCACCGATGAGCCCCGCGACGAGCCGCATCGGAACCCCCGCCATGAACATCATGGCCACCACGATGCACGTGAAGACGATCGCCGCCCCCACGTCGCGCTGCGCGAGGCACGCACCCGCGGCGAGACCCCACACGGTCGCAGCGGGTCGGAAGACCCGCTTGGGGTCGCGCGCCTCGGACTGTCGGCGTCCCAGCAGGCTCGCGAGGTAGACGACCACGCCCACCTTCAGCGCCTCCGACGGCTGGAACCCGACTCCCGACACCTCCACCCATGCACGGGCGCCGTTCACGGTGACGCCGATCCCCGGCACGAACGGCAGCGCCATCATCCCGATTGTGAGACCGAGGAACCACAGCGAGACGGCCCCCCACACGCGGTAGGGCATCCGGTAGGTCGCCAGCCCCGCCAGGAGACCGAAGGACGCCCAGAGCAACTGCCGGCGGAACATGTTCCACGGCGAGCCGCCGTTGTTGATGGCCACGATCGACGAGGCCGACAGCACCATCACGAGGCCGACCAGCACCATCGCGGCGACCACGGCGAGCGCCGCCATGAACGCCCCCGTCGGCGGCAGGAGCGGCACCAGCTCGCCGTTCCGCGAGATCGCCGCGCGACGCCGCTCGGCGAGCGTCTGCCTGCGCGCGCTCACGGAGCTGCGTCCCGGCCCGCGCGCTCGCGAACCAGCCTCGCGAAATGGTCCCCCCGTTCGCCGTAGTTCGCGTACCAGTCGAGGCTCGTGCACCCCGGAGAGAGGAGCACCGTGTCGCCGGGAGATGCAAGGTCGCCGGCGTGGGCGACCGCCTCATCCATCGAGGATGCGTGCACCACGGGGCACCGGCCCGCGAACGCCGCCGCCACCTCGTCGGCGCTCGTCCCGATCGCGACGACGGACACCACCGAGTCGTGGACCATCCCCGACAGGTCCAGGTCCTTGTTGCGGCCGCCCGCGATGAGCACGATGCGGGGGAACGCGGCGAGCGCGACCGAGGCGGCGTGCGGACTCGTCGCCTTCGAGTCGTCGTACCACCCGACGCCGCGCAACTCGGCGACGAACTCGATGCGGTGCGCCGCGTGCCGGAACGAGGCGAGGGCCGCCGCCACGTGCTCCGCACGGGCGAGCCCGGACTCGATCGCGACCGCGCTCGCAGCGAGCGCGTTCGCCACGTCGTGCGGCATCGAGCGCGACATCGCGGATGCCTCGACGATGCCGCCGGACGGCCCGACGAGCCGTCCGCCGCTCACGTGGTAGTCGCCATCGGCGGCGCCGAAGGTCACCGTACGGCCCGCCGACGAGCGCGCCGCGTCCACGATCGCGCGATCCGCGAACGGCGCGACGGCGACGTCGCCGGCGCGGAGCGCCGCCCACATGCGCGCCTTGCTCGCGCGGTAGTCGGCGAGGTCGCCGTGCCAGTCGAGATGGTCGGGTGCGAGGTTGAGCCACGCCGACGCGTCGGGCCGGAATTCCCGGGTGAATGC
>JBIIHV010000123.1:0-5545 GCA_044235415.1 Ilumatobacteraceae bacterium
CGGGACGCCGTTCGACCGCCACGGCGACACGATCTCCGCGTTGAACCACGCGTCGGGGAACGTGCCGTCGAACGGGCGCTGGTTGATCCACGACATCGTCGGCACCGGATCGGCGAACAGCATTTCGACGCGCCGCCGTGCGCGGCGCAGCGCGCGGCCAAACGCGGCGCGCTGGGGCGCATCCATGCCGGGGAGGTCGTGCAGGCGGGACACCGGCGCCACCTGCAGCGACACGGGGTGCACCGGTGCGCTCGGCACGAAGGTCCGCCAGCCGTCGGACTCCTCGACCACCAGCGCATCCGGCGACTCGGGCGACCAGCCCGCACGGAGCCGCGCGAGCGGGCGCTCAGGCACGTGGTCGAACGCGTAGATCTGGCCATGCGGATGGTCGATCGTGGCGCCGACCTCGCGACCGTGGTTCTCGAAGACGAGCACCGTTGCGACATCGGTGCGGGCGCCAAGTGCCGCCGACCGCTCCGCCCAGAGGTCGACCAGCGCGCCCATCGACGCGTCGTCCAGGCCCGAGAGGGACCCTCCGTGCACGGGCGAATACAGCACGACCTCGCACCGGGCGTCGGACATCGGCGGCCACCGGTTCGGAAACCAGCGGACCTGGTACGGCTCCGGCGCCTCGAGTCCGCCGGGGCAGAAGGGACACTCCCCCGTAGGCAGGTTCGGCCGGCCCTGACGCGAGCCCACCACGTGTACCCGGGTGCCGAGCCACGGATCCGTGCGCAGGTCCGCGGACATCGCCGCCGACCATACCTGCCTCGGACGCGCCGCAACGGTGCCGGAACCGGCGAGACTTGCCACGATGGCAGCGTCGCCGAACACCGTGCACCTCCGCGCCGCAGGCACGAGCGTGGTCATCGACTGCAGCGGCGATCTCCCCGTCATCCGGCACTGGGGCGCCGAACTCGGCGGCTCCGCGGGTCGGGCGCTCGCAACTGCCACCGAACGCACCATCGTGCACGGCGGGCTCGACGTCGTCGCCCCGTGCTCGATCCTGCCGCAGCACGCGGACGGCTGGCAGGGCCGACCGGGCCTGCAGGGCCACCGCCAGGGCGGGCGCGACTGGGCGCCGTGGTTTTCGGGCACGCGCATCGTCCGGCACGACACCGGCGGCGACGGCACGGGCGGGCTGCTCGAGACCGAGTCGCGCGACGACGCCGCCGGGCTCGTCCTGCGCGCCACGATCGAGCTCACCCCGCTCGGCGCGCTGCGGACGTCGATCGCGGTCTCGAACGTCGCCGCATCGCGGTACCTGCTGTCGTCGCTCGTCGTCACGCTGCCGGTGCACACCTGTGCGACGGAGGTGCTCTCACTCGACGGGCGCTGGGTGCGCGAGTTCCAGCTGCACCGCCGGCTGCTCGCGACCGGCGCGTTCACCGCGGAGAACCGCACCGGCCGCACCTCGCACGAGCACGCCCCGTTCGTCGCGGCGTGCGAGGCGGGCACGAGGGAGTGGTCGGGGTCGGTGTGGGCCGCGCACCTCGCACACGGCGGCAACCACTCCTGGTTCGCCGAGGTGCTGCCCGACGGACGCCGCTACCTGCAGATGGGCGAGCTGCTCTCCGCGGGCGAGGTCTGCCTCGAGCCCGGCGAGTCGTACGCCACACCGACCGTCGTGGCCGCGCACTCGTCGCGCGGGTTCACGCCCATGTCCTGGGTGCTCCACCGCGACCTGCGCAGTCGCGCGCCGCATCCGGCCGTGCGCAAGGTGCTCGTCAACACCTGGGAGGCCGTCTACTTCCGCCACGACTTCGATGTGCTCTGCCGCCTCGCGGACGCCGCCGCAGCGGCAGGATGCGAGCGCTTCGTGCTCGACGACGGTTGGTTCGGCGGCCGGCGCGACGACACGTCGTCGCTCGGCGATTGGACGGTGTCGGCCGACGCGCATCCGAACGGCCTGAAGCCGCTCATCGATCACGTCCGGTCGCGCGGCCTCGACTTCGGAATCTGGATCGAGCCCGAGATGGTGAGCGAGGACAGCGAGACCCACCGCGCGCACCCCGAGTGGGTGCTGGGCGACCGCCGGTACCCGATGGTGCGCGGGCGCAACCAGCTCGTGCTCGACCTCGACCGGCCCGACGCCTACGCCCATGTCGCGGGCATGCTGCACCGGCTGCTCGACGAACACGACATTTCGTTCGTCAAGTGGGACATGAACCGCGTCCACGTCCAGGCGACGGGTGCTGGCGGCGCCGCCGGGGGCTCGCGCCAGGCAGCCGCCGTGGCCCGGCTGATGGACGAGCTCCGTTCCCTCCACCCCGCCGTCGAGTTCGAGGCGTGCGCGTCAGGGGGCGGGCGCATCGACCACGACGTGCTGGGGCGCGCCGTGCGCGCATGGACGAGCGACTGCATCGATCCCGTCGAGCGGCAGGCGATCCAGCGCGGGGCGTCGTTCTTCGTGCCGAGCGAGGTGCTGGGCATGCACGTCGGTGCGCGCACCGCACACGCGACCGGGCGACCGACGACGATGGCGTTCCGCTGCGCGACGGCGCTGTTCGGCTGGATGGGTGTCGAATGCAACCTCCTGACGATCGACGACGACGACCGCGAGGTGCTGGTGCGGGCCATCGAGCTGCACAAGCGGCACCGCGGGCTGCTGCACGCGGGGGACCACGTCCGCTTCGACACCGACGACCCGACGGCGGTGGCGCACGGCACGTACGCACCCGACCGGGGCGAGGCGCTCGTCGCGTGGGCGCAGCTCGGCACGTCGTCGCGCACGTTGCCTCCGATGTGGCGGCTGCCGGACCTCGTTCCCGACGCGGTCTACGACGTACGGAACGTGCCGCTCGAATCCGTCATCAGAGGATCTGGCCGCGCCGTGCCGGCTTGGATCGCCGACAGTGTGCAACTCACCGGCGCCGAGCTCGCGGCCGTCGGGCTGCAGCCGCCGTCGATGTGGCCGGGCACCGCACTGGTGCTGCACCTTCGCCGCGTCGCCTGACGCCGCCGTTTCCGAGTGCGCGGTGTCTAGCCCTGGCGCCAGACGGTGACGCGCCGGCACGTGAGCTTGGTGCCACCCACGATGCGTGTCGCGCCCCGGCGCTTGCACGGCGTGTTCGCCGCGGGCCCCGCTGCGGGAGCAGTGGTTGTCGTGGTGGCGGGCGGATTCAGTTCCGCCAGCGACACCGTCTTGAAGAGGTACGTGCCGGGCGAGTCGATGGCCGCCGAGCCCTCCAGACCCGGGTTGCGGAAGGCAATGGCCGGGATGAGGAGCGAGTACCACGTGTCATAGGCGAGGGGTACGGACGGGTCGATCGTGACGATGTTGGCATTGACCGTCACCTTCGTCCGGTCGCTCACACGGATCCGTTCGACGACGACGTCGGGCGTCTCGAAGAGCACGAGGAGCATCGTGCCCTCCTCCAACGAGACGGCCTCGGACATCGTCAGGACGATGTTCGTGTTGAGTGCGACACCGGTCGTGCCCTTCGCCGGACTGAACGACTTGATGAATGGCGGGGCGGCATGGGCGGGGGAACCCGACCATGCGACTGCTCCGGCGGCGACGACGCCCGCGACCAGGAGGGCCCGCGCACGGCGTGAAGGACGCGATCCGGTCAACATTTGCGGGACGCTACCAGCGCACCTTCGCACTGCCTCCGGTGCATCCCGCGCTCTTGGCAGCACGAACCCCGCGAAGCCGTGCGCCGCCGAGCCGCCCTCAGTTGATCCGGACCTCAGCCCGCAAGTTGCACCTGTGTAGTTGCCGGAGCGGCCTTGCCGCATGCCACGGATAGCGCAACGATCGGTGCCGCCCCTCCGCGCTTCTTCACGCCGAGCTGCCGCACGAGCGCCGTCATCTGCGACCGTGAGTACGAGATCGCCACGGTGCCGCGGGCGCCGACCACGTCGGTCCTGCGCACCGTGCGCTTGCCGGACCCGAACACCGTGGTGCACGACGAGCCGGGAGCCGCCGCGATGGTGAGCGGCGCGCCCCGCCCGATCGCGCCGGCCCGACCGGGTGCCGGAGCCAACGGCCTCGCAATGACCGTCGGTGCAGGTCCGTCGACGAGCACGACACGCATGCGGGCCGGAGAACGGCGCACCGAGGGGCGGAGCAGTCCCATCGAGCGAACCTGGAGGGCGGGAGCCGACTCGGGTGCCGGGGCCGCTTCGGGGGAGGGGGCCGGGGAAGACGGGGAGGGCGAAGCAGGTGCCGGTGAATCCGGCGAGACTGGCTCGTCGGACGGCGGCGGAGGCGCGTTCGGGTCGTCCACCGGCTGACCTTCGATCCCCTCCCCTGCATCCTGCGACTCCGGCTTGGTGGCGGTGCAGGTCTCCGCGCCGTCGGGGCACGGGGAGGTGCTGTACGCGCTGCAGTCCTCCGCTCCCTCTGGGCACGCCACGCGCCGGTCGCGCTTGCGCGGGTCCGGCCGGAGGGCGGCGAGGGTGTTCGCCCACTCGGTGAGCGCGGGCAGTTCGAATGCGTCGCGGTACTCGTACGTGCCGCGGCCCGTCTGTCCCGCGAGCACTCCCGTCGTCGAGGTGATGATTGCCTCGGCAGTGAGCGACAGCGCGACGCAGGCCGAGCTGCACATCCCGGTGATCTGCGCAAACCCCGCGATCGTCCCCGTGATCCTCGTGCCCGTGGACGCCGATTCGCCGACGAAGTCGCAGCCGATGGGAAGCGGCGCGCCCGCAGCAGAGACGTTGACCGCGATCAATCCCGGCACGCCGAGCCCGACCGAGAGCACCGCACTCGCCGAGATCCCCGCCTTCGCCGAGCAGTTGGCCGTGATGACGCCGTCGGCGATGCCCTTCGACGGAATGGTGAAGGTTCCGGTGACCTGCTGGGCGGAGGCATCGACGGCGATCGCCGGCTGACACGCGAGTGTCACCGACGACCGCAGGCGGGAATCGCGCGAGAGGCCGTAGAACATGTCCATGCCTGACGCATAGGTCCGACCGCCATCGACGCAGTTCAGCGCCCCGACCGATGCGGCGCGCTGCGCGATTCCGGCAAGGTTGAGCACCACGTTGAAGTCCACCGGTGTCGCGGCGGCGGAGGGCCGCGGCACGGCCGGGACCGTGGACACCGACGCGGCGTCGACCGGTGAGACGGGAAGGATGCAGCACGCGACCACCGCAATCGTGGTGGCGCGCCAGATGCGTGGGGTGGCCATGGCGCCGACAGTACCTCTGCCTCCCTCCCCCGCGAACACGACCGCGACTGCGACAGGACCGTCGCGGCAGCTGGATCTGCCGGACGATCGACGGGCGACGGACGTGGCGTGCGGTGCCGCAACCGGTCGTCACCGGCCGGCTGCCGTTCGATCCCGCACCGCCGACCGGCGTGTCGATCGGACACGAGGACGGGCCGTTCACTGCCGCACACCCGCGCGGCGTGCCGCAACTGTCGTACTTCTACCTCGCCGCGATCGGCGGCAGGAATTTCGGACTCGAGATCTCGTCGGCCGACGACGTGGTCTTCGCCGATCCGCGGACGTGGTTCGTGCCGAATTGCCCCGCGTGCCGGGGCTGCCTCGTCGTTCCGCTTCCCTGACGTCAGCCTCGCGGGACGTCAGCTTCG
>JBIIHV010000124.1:0-5503 GCA_044235415.1 Ilumatobacteraceae bacterium
AGCTGCGGGCAGCGCGCGACGGCTGGCGCGATCGAGCGCGTCCGTATCGACCGTGCGACGCTTGAGCCGCGCGTGAAGGTGATCGGCATCGAGCCATGGTCCGACGAGCCGGGCTTTGCCGAGGCGCTGGCGAAGACCCCGGTGACCGGTGTCTGCGGTTCGGGGATCATCGAGGTCGTCGGCGAGATGTACCTGTCGGGGATCATCGACCAGGACGGGGTCGTGCAGGGCCCGCTCGCGACCCGGTCCGCGCGCATCGTCGCCGACGAGCGCACGTTCTCGTACGTGTTGTGGGAGCACGACGGCGTCCGGCTGCTGGTGACGCAGAACGACGTCAGGGCCATCCAACTGGCGAAGGCCGCGCTTCGCGCCGGCATCGACCTGCTGGTGGAGCACGCGGGCTCGCCGGCTCTCGGCGACATCAGATTGGCGGGCGCGTTCGGCGCGCACATCGACCCCGTCTACGCCATGGTCATTGGGCTCGTGCCCGACTGCCGGCTCGAGGGCGTGCGCGCCGTGGGGAACGCTGCCGGCACCGGTGCGGCCCAGGCCCTCCTGTCGCGCGCAGCGCGCGCCGAGATGGAGGCCGCGGTGCGCGGAGTGACCAAGATCGAGACGGCCACGGAGCCGAGGTTCCAGGAGCTGTTCGTCGCAGCGATGGCGTTCCCCCACGCCACGGCGCCGACCCCCAATCTTGCGTCGGTGGTGGAGCTGCCGCCGCGGATCGAGGCCGATCCGTCGGCCCGTGGGAGAATGCGGAACAGGAGAAGGGGAGGACGCGATGAGTGACGAGCGCCAGCGACGCGGAGGCGGCCGGGCGGGACGGCAGGGCAGCAGGAGGGCCGCGCAGCGGGACGCCTACCTTGTCCGGACGATCGCCCCGTACGAGCTCGTCGGCGAGGAGGGGCTTGCGCTGATCGAGTCCGTCGCGGACACGATCCTCGAGGAGATCGGCGTCGAAATCCGCGACTACCCGTCCGCGATCGAGCGCTTCCGCAAGGCCGGCGCGACGGTCGAGGGAACCCGTCTCCGCTTCCCGAAGGGGCTGTGCCGCAGCATCATCACCGCCTCGGCGCCGCGAGAGTACGTCCAGCACGCCCGCAACCCCGAGAACTCGGTGCGCATCGGCGGCAACGCGACGGTGTTCGCCCCCAACTACGGCTCGCCGTTCGTCCACGACCTCGACAACGGCCGCAGGTACGCGACGCTCGCCGACTTCCAGAACTTCGTCAAGCTCGCGTACCTCTCGCCGTGGCTGCACCACTCGGGCGGCACGGTGTGCGAGCCGGTCGACGTGCCGGTCTCGAAGCGCCACCTCGACATGGTCTACGCGCACATCCGGTACAGCGACAAGGGCTTCATGGGGTCGGTCACTGCGGGCGAGCGGGCGCAGGACTCGGTCGATCTCGCGCGAATCGCGTTCGGCGGGGACCTCGCCGACCGGACCGTCATGACGAGCCTCATCAACGCGTCGTCGCCCCTCGTGTGGGACGCCACGATGCTCGCGGCTGCAGAGGTCTACGCCACGAACAACCAGGCGACGATCATCACCCCGTTCATCCTCGCCGGCGCGATGGCACCGTCGACCTCCGCCGGTGTGGTCGCACAGACCCTCGCCGAGTCGCTCGTCGGCATGGCCTTCACGCAGCTCGTCCGCCCCGGTGCGCCGGTGGTGTTCGGGTCGTTCGCGAGCTCGATGTCGATGCAGACCGGCGCGCCGACCTTCGGCACCCCCGAGCCCGCGCTCGTCCTGTACACCGTCGCGGCGCTGGCCCGTCGCCTCGGCGTGCCGTTCCGCTCGGGCGGCTCGCTGACGTCGTCGAAGCTCCCCGATGCACAGGCCGCCTACGAGAGCGCGGCCACGCTGGTCCCCACGTTGATGGCGGGGACGAACTTCGTCCTCCACGCCGCGGGATGGCTCGAGGGCGGCCTCGCGATCGGGTACGAGAAATTCGTGCTCGACTGCGACCAGCTGGGCATGATGGCGACGTTCGCCCGTGGCCTCGACACGACGGACAACGGCCTCGCGCTCTCTGCGCAGCGGGAGAACGTGCCCGGGCAGCACTTCCTCGGCACGGCCCACACGCTCGCGAACTTCGAGACGGCCTTCTACCGGTCGGAGACGGCCGACAACAACAGCTACGAACAGTGGCTGGAGGACGGCTCGAAGGACGCCGCGGTGCGCGCGAACGCGATCTGGAAGGAGCGGCTCGCGTCCTACGAGCCGCCGCCGTTGGACGACGCAATCGACGCGGAGCTGCAGGACTACATCGCCCGGCGCAAGGCCGAACTGCCGGATACCTTTGCCTGACCGATCATGAGCATCATCTCCGCACTCATCCCGTCCCGCCGGCGCTCGTCGGCGGCGACACCCGCCATGCGCAGCCTCGTCGGGGCCATGCGCTACGAGCTGATCCCGCTGAAGTCGCTCGATCAGGCAATCGCCGATCTGCCGCCGGGTGCACCGGTCTCGGTCACGTGTTCGCCCGCCAAGGGCATCGCAACGACGCAGGAGCTGACGCTGCAGCTCAAGGCAAGGGGCCACGACGTGGTCCCGCACTTCGCAGCGCGCCTGGTGGAGGGCCCGGAGCACGCCGCACGCCTCGCGGCATGGGTCCGCGAGCACGGCATCCGCGAGGTGTTCATCATCGGCGGCGACGCCGAGGTGCCGCCGCACTACCACTACGCACTGCCGTTCATGGAGGACTTCCTCGCCGCGAAGCCGGGCTGTTCGACGGTCGGCTTCGGCGCGTACCCGGACGGCCACGCGACGATCGCCTCCGGCGACCTGAGCGATGCGATCCACGCAAAGGAGCGGCTCATCAGGAGCCACGGCATGGAGCCGCTCGCCTCGACGCAGATGTGCTTCGACGCAGCGGCGATCCGGTCGTGGCTCCGTGCCGAGCGCGCCCGTGGGTTCGGCGCGCCCATCAACCTCGGACTTCCCGGCGTCGTCGATCGCACCCGCCTGATGACGATGGGCATGCGGCTCGGCATCGGCCAGTCGATGCGCTACCTCAGCAAGAACAAGGCGTCGGTGACGCGGATGTTCGCGCCGGGCGGCTTCGACCCGACGCGCCTGCTGGCCGAGCTGGCCGACGATGCCGCCGAGCTCGGCATCCGCGGCATCCATTCCTTTACGTTCAACTCCACGGCCGACACGCGCCAGTGGGCGGCCGCAATCATGGAGGAGGCGGGACAATGAGCAGCCCCGACGTCGTCGTCATCGGTGGAGGCGTCATGGGCGCCTCCATCGCGCTCGAGTTGTCGCGCACCGGCCGCACGGTGCTCGTGGTCGACAAGGGCGGTGCACCCGGTGCCGGGTCGACGAGCGCGTCGTCGGCCATCATCCGCTTCACGTACTCCAACTACAACACGATCCTCATGGCGTGGGAGTCGGCGCAGTACTGGTTCAAGTGGAACGAGTTCGTCGGCGCCGAGGACCCGGACGGCATGGCGAAGTACGTGCAGACGGGGTACCTGGTGTTCCTGACCGAGGGCTACGACGGTGTCCGCCAACGCGAGCTCTGGGACCAGTTCGGCATCCCCTACGAGCTGATGAGCCCCGAACAGGTTCGCGACAGGTGGCCGGCCTTCGAGACGGGGAAGTTCTACCCGCCGAAGTCGATCGAGGATCCCGCGTTCGCCGACGACCCGTACGACCAGTTGTGGGCCCTCTACGACCCGCTGAGCGGGTTCATGGACGACCCGATGCTCGCGGCGCACAACCTCGCGCACGCGGCTCGTCTGCAGGGCGCCGAGTTCCGGTTCCATACCGAGGTCGTGGAGATCCGTCGCGACGCCGACCGCGTGCTCGGCGTGACCCTCGCGGGGGGCGAGCAGGTCGACGCACCGATCGTCATCAATGCCGCGGGTCCGCACGCCGCGAAGATCAACCGCATGGCGGGCATCTACGGCGAGATGAAGGTGCACCACCAGCCGCTGCGCCAGGAGGTGTTCTCGCCGCCGGCCCCGAAGGGCTTCCGCCTCGAGGACGATGCGCCGATCGTCGCGGACCTCGATCTCGGCCAGTACTTCCGCCCCCACATGGGCGACCTGCTGAACGTCGGCACGACCGAGCCGGCCTGCGACCCGCTGCACTTCATCGAGGATGCAGACGACTGGAACGACTCCACCACGGTGGAGTTCTACGAGCGCGTCATGCTGCGCCTGGCGCGCCGCCTCCCCGACTTCGGGATCCCGCTGAAGCCGCTCGGCATCGGCGCGCTCTACGACGTGACCGACGACTGGATCCCGCTCTACGACAAGACGAGCCTCGGCGGGTACTTCATGGCGTGCGGCACCAGCGGCAACCAGTTCAAGAACGCGCCGCTCGTCGGCAAGTTCATGCGGGCGTTGATCGAGGCCGCCGAGCGCGGCCACGACCACGACGCCGACCCGGTGCAGTTCCCCGGCGAGCACACGGGCCAGGCGATCGACCTGAGCGCGTTCTCCCGGCTGCGCACCCAGGCGGTCACCGCCGGCAACGTGATGGGCTGATGCGCGCCTCGCTGCGCGACCTGCTCGCCAGCGGCAGGGTGCTCCTCGCCGACGGCGCAACGGGTACCAACTACTTCGCGATGGGGCTCGAGTCCGGCGATCCGCCGGAGTTCTGGGTCGCGGACCACCCCGACCGTGTGGTGTCGCTTCACCAGCGGTTCGTCGACGCAGGCGCCGACATCATCCTGACCGACACGTTCGGCTGCAACCGCCACCGGCTGAAGCTGCACCGGGCCGAGCACCGCGTCGCCGAGCTCGCCTCGGGCGCCGCGCGCCTCGCGCGCTCCGTGGCCGACGCGACGCCGCGCCCGGTGGTGGTCGCCGGGTCGGTGGGCCCGACCGGCGAGTTGTTCGAGCCTCTCGGCGCGCTCACCGAGGACGCCGCGGTCGAGGCCTTCGCCGAGCAGATCCGCGGCCTCGTCGACGGGGGAGCCGACGTCGCGTGGATCGAGACGATGTCGGCACCGGAGGAGGCCCGCGCCGCGGCGAAGGCGGCGATCCTGGTCGGCGTGGACTACGTGTGCACCATGTCGTTCGACACCGCGGGTCGCACGATGATGGGTGTGCAGCCCGGCGCGCTCGAATCGGTGTTCGCCGACCTGCCGGTCCAGCCGCTGGCGGTGGGCGCGAACTGCGGCGTCGGAGCGAGCGACATTCTCGTCTCGTTGCTGGAGATGCGCGGCTTTTCGCTTCCGACCGTGTCGAAGGGCAACTGCGGCATTCCGCGGTTCGAGGGGACGTCGATCAGGTATTCGGGGACCCCGGACCTGATGGCGCGGTATGCGGCGATGGCCGTCGATTCGGGCGCGGCGATCGTCGGCGGCTGCTGCGGCACGTCGCCCGAGCACCTCGCCGCCATGCACGGGGCGCTCGCCGACCATGTCCGGGGCGCTGCCCCGACGGTCGACGGCATCGTGGCCGAGATCGGACCCCTGACGAACTCCCTTCCCGGGGCGTCCCCCGAGGGCCGCCGGACCCGCCGCCGCGGCTGAGTCCACCCGGC
>JBIIHV010000125.1:0-5498 GCA_044235415.1 Ilumatobacteraceae bacterium
CCGCCGCCGGCCCCTCGGGACCGTGTACTTCGTTCGCTGACTGATCGAGGTCGTCGCTACATCGCCATCGCTGCGCCGACGATCATGCCGACGATCAGCCCGACGATGGAGACAATGGTCGCCGCCATCCCCAGCTTGTTCCCGGCCTTCCACGAGATCGCGCCAAACACGATTCCGAGCACGCCGAACACGGGCGGGAGGATCAGAAATGCGATGATTCCACAGACGAGACCAGCGATCGCCATCCCCTGCTTCGGCTTGACGGTCTGAGATACCGGTGTATCCATGGTGACATTCCTCCGATTGATCCGTTGTCGATGGTTTCGAGGTCCGGAATCTATACCGCCACTGCCCGGCACCGGAAGCACCGTGCAGTTCTGCCCAGAGATGCGGTCGACACGGTCCATCAATCGGGACTCATACCACTTCTGGTGGTGATCTCCGAAGTGGGTCAGCCGCGGCGCCAGTCGCCGCTGGCGCCACCGGTCTTCTCGACGAGGCCGAGGCCACCAATGACCATGCCGCGGTCTGCGCTCTTGCACATGTCGTAGATCGTCAGCGCTGCCACCGCGCACGCGTGCAGCGCCTCCATCTCGACACCGGTCTGCCCGACGGTCTCGGCTGTCGCCGTCACGGTCACCGAGTCCGGTCCGACCGACAGGTCGACTTGCACGCTCGTCAGCGGGATGGGGTGGCACAGCGGAATCGCCTCACCCGTGCGCTTGGCGGCCTGGATGCCCGCTACGCGAGCCACGGCGAGCACGTCACCCTTGCCCACCGTGCCGCCTGCGATGGCAGCAGCCGTCTCGGGTCGCATCGACACCGTGCACGACGCCACCGCGCGGCGACGGGTGACCGGTTTGCCACCGACGTCCACCATGCGCGCGCGGCCTTCGTCGTCGAGGTGCGTGAAGCGCGGCTCGGACACCGTCATCCGCCGATCTGGCTCATCGACCGACGCGGCTTCACGAACGTCACGTCGCCGATGCGGTGCCCCGCCCACTTCGTGCCGACGGCTCGCCGGATCTCGGCTGCGATCGCGGCGTCATCCGCGCCGCCGCGCAGCAGGGCGCGCAGGTCGAACTCGTCCGTGGCGAACAGGCAGGTACGGAACTGTCCGTCGGCGGTGAGCCGCACCCGGTCGCAGTCGCCGCAGAACGGCCTCGTCACCGACGGGATGACGCCCACCGTGCCGCGGCCGTCGAGGTAGCGCCAGCGGTCGGCCGGCGCGGCGCCGCGAGCCGGCATCTGTTCGAGCGGGTGCACGGCATGGATCGCCGCGACGATCTCGTCCTGGCTGACCACCGCGCCGCCCTCCCACGAGCCCTGCGCGTCGAGCGGCATCCACTCGATGAACCGCACCTCGACGCCCTTCTCGCGGCCGAACTCGGCGAGAGCCACCACCTCGTCGTCGTTGACGCCCCGCTGCACCACCGCGTTCAGCTTCACCGGCGAGAATCCGGCGGCAATGGCCGCGTCGATGCCGTCGAGCACCCGGTGCAGCTCGTCGCGCCGGGTCATCTGCCGGAACCGCTCGCGGTCGAGGGTGTCGAGGCTGATGTTGATGCGGTGCAGGCCGGCGGCGCGCAGCTCGGGAGCCAGCAGCCCGAGGGTGGCACCGTTCGTGGTGAGCGCGAGGTCGATCGGCAGGCCTGCACGCGGGCTCGACGCGCCCTCCGGCACGACGATGCCGGACAGCATCTGCACCAGCCTCGGCAGGTGCGCACGCACCGTCGGCTCGCCGCCGGTGATGCGGATGCCGTCGACGCCGAACCACGAGGTGCAGATCGACGCGACACGGGCGAGCTCCTCGTAGGTCAGGACGTCCTCGCGCGCCAGCCACTGCAGTCCCTCCTCGGGCATGCAGTAGGTGCAACGGAAGTTGCAGCGGTCGGTGATCGAGATGCGCAGGTCGCGCACGGTCCTACCGTACGGGTCGACGAGGTCGGCGGGTCCCTCCACGCGGCAGATCCTACGAGCGCGCCGTCGGGCGGCGTCAGTCGAGCAGGAGCACCTCGACGTCGTCGCCCGCGGCGAGGCCCGAGCCGTCGGGCACGAGCGCCAGGCCGTTCGCGACCGCCGTCGCGGCGAGCTGGTGGCTGCCCTGCGGTCCGGTGTCGCGCACGTGGAGCCGGCCATCCGACCCGAACGTCCCGTGCACCCGCACCAGGTGGAGCTTGCCGTCGGTCTTGCGCCGCACCGGCGCGTCCAGCACCGCGCGGACCATCGGGCGCAGCAGGTCGCGCTCGTGGCCCATCATGCGCCGCAGGGCGGGACGGGCGAACATCTCGAAGCTCACGACCGAGGACACCGGGTTTCCGGGCAGCCCGAACACCGGTACCCGGCGGCCCGTGCCGCCGTCGAGCGTGCCGAAGGCGAACGGCTTGGCCGGCTTGATGGCCACCTGCATCCACTGCATGTCGGCGATCCGCGACAGCACCGCCTTCACCACGTCGAAGTCGCCCATGCTCACGCCGCCGCTCGTCACGATCGCGTCGCACCTCCGTGCCGCGCCGCGCAGGACGTCCTCGAGCAACGCCTCGTCGTCGCGCACGACGCCGAGATCCTCCACCGCACAACCCGCGTCCGCGAGCAGCTGGCGCAGCATCGTGAGGTTGCTCTCGCGGATCTGGCCGGGGGCGAGCGGCGACCCGTCGACGACGAGCTCGTCTCCTGTGGCCAGCACCGCGACGCGAGCCCGTCGTCGCGCGGGCACCGTGCGCACGTTGATGCTGGCGAGCACGCCGATCGCGGCCGCGCCGACCACCGTGCCCGCACGGAACACGGTGTCCCCGGCGCGCACGTCGCTGCCCGCCTCCCGGATCGCGCCGCCGGGCTGGGCCGGCGCGGTCAGCCGCACGCGTCCATCGGCCAGCAACTGCGAGTCCTCCACCATCACCACCGCGTCGGCACCGGCGGGGATCGGCGCACCCGTCATGATGCGCACCGCTTGTCCGCGGCCCACCGCGACGGGCGAGGTGGCACCGGCGGCGACCGTCGCCACCACGTCGAGGTCCACCGGCGGCGACGCGACATCGGCCGACCGGACGGCGAAGCCGTCGACGGCGGAATTGTCGAACGGCGGAACATCCTCGACCGACACCACGTCGGCGGCGAGCGGCCGGCCCGCCATGTCGCGGATGTCGGCGTCCTCCACCGGCAACGGCTCGCAGCGCGCCAGCACCAGGGCGCGCGCCTCGTCCAGCGGAATCACGCCGCCGACGGTACCGTCGGACGCGCGTCGCGCGCCCGATTCGGCGCCGAGCCTGCACCGACCCGATGACGACGATCCTTCCGCTGCCCGCCGACGGCGCCACGTTCTCGTGGGACGGCGACGGCGGCGCGAGCACCGTGTCCGTGCGCTGGGAGAACGAGGGGTGGACCGCCGACGGCACGCTCGTGCAGGCGCGCGCCCAATTCGTGCTGCGCCTGTCGGCGACGTGGAAGGTGCAGCAGTTCCTCCTGTTCCGCGACATGGCCGAACCCGACCTGTGGCTCGGCACCGACCGCTTCGGGCGGTGGGGCGAGGTCAACGGTGCGGTGCGCGCCGACCTCGCGGGCTGCACCGACGTGCTGCTGGCCGGCACGCCGTTCACGGCATCGGCGACGATCCGGCGGCTCGAGCACGGTGCGGACGTGACGGGACAGGTGCGGGCCGCGGTGGTCGACCCCGAGACGCTCGGCGTGACGGCCGAGGACCTCCGCTTCGAGCGCACCTCCGACCACGGCTGGCGCCACCACTGGCTCTCGTCGGGCCACGTCGTCGATGCGACCGTCGACGAGCACGGCATCGTCGTCGACGAGCCCCCGCTGTTCTTCCGCGCGACGACCACCTGAGCCACGCCCCCTGCGGGTCCCGCCACCGGGCGTCGTGGCAACGAGGCGGCTAGTCGACGATCGCCTGGTACACGAGGCTGCGCAGGTACGGCCGGATCGGATACGTCGTCGACGGCATCAACTGCGTAAAGAACGCCACCGACACCTCCTCGACGGGGTCGACCCAGAACACCGTGCTCGCCATGCCACCCCAACCGAACGTTCCCTCGGGGCACGACACGCGGGTCTTCGCCTGGTCCACCACCACCGAGAAGCCGAGCCCGAACCCGAGGCCGTCGTAGAAGACCTCCTCACCGAGCGTGCGTCCGAACGTCGACACGTCCGCGTCGCCCGGCAGGTGGTTCATGGTCATCAGCTCGACCGTCGTCGGCGACACGATGCGTACGCCGTCGATCGCGCCACCGCCCTCCAGCATGCGCATGAAGCGCAGATAGTCGTGCGCGGTCGAGAACAGGCCGCCGCCACCGGACGGCGCCCGCGGCACCCGGAGCGCAGCCAAGTCGGCGCCCTCGACGAGCTGCTTGCCACCGGGCGCGTGGCGGTAGAGCGCGGCCAGGCGGTGCGCGGACGCCTCGGGCACGGAGAACCCCGTGTCGTGCATGCCGAGCGGCTGGAGGATGCGCGTCGCCACGAACTCCTCGTACGGCACGCCCGATGCCGCCTCGACGATGCGGCCCACGACGTCGGTCGCGACGCTGTAGTTCCACGACGTGCCCGGGTCGAACGACAGCGGGAGGGCGGCCAGTCCGTCGACCGCCTCCGCCAGCGATCCGCGGCTGCCGAACCCGAACTCGAAGCCCGCGCGGCGGTAGATGTCGTCGACGGCGTCGAAGTACGTCCAGCCGTACGTCATGCCGGCCGTGTGCGTCAGCAGGTGCCAGACGCGCACCGGCTCGGACGCCGGCCGCACGATGGGTGCGATCGACGAGCCGCCCGCGAAGACCTTCATGTCCGCGAAGGAGGGGATCCATGCCGACACCGGGTCGGTGATCTGCAGGCGGCCTTCCTCGACGAGCATCATGCACGCGAGCGAGGTGATCGGCTTGGTCATCGAAAAGATGCGGTAGATCGTGTCGCCGGTGGTGGGCAGGCCGGCCTCCACGTCGCGCATTCCGTGGGTGGAATGGTGCGCCACCTGACCGTGCCGGGAGACGACCACCGTCCAGCCGGGCAGGCGACCGTCGTCGACGTAGCGGCGGAAATGGTCGTCGATGCGCGCGAGGCGCGACGCGTCGAACCCGACCTCGGACGGATCGACGTCGACCTCGACCGCACCCACCGTGCCCTACCTCCCCCTCGGTGCGCGCGCCCCGAGCCATTCGTCGAACGCCGGTCCGACGTCCGGCCGGCGCGCGACGAGCTCGATCGCCGCCTGCAGCCAGCCCATCGGCGTGCCCGTGTCGAACCGGTCGACGTCCGTCACCATGCCGAAGACGGTGCCGTCTCGCGCACCGGCCAGGAGCGCCTCGGTCAGGTAAATCTCGCCGTTCGGGGCGGGCTCCACTCGGTCCAGCAGGTCGAACATGTGCGGTGCGAGCACGTAGCGGCCGATGATCACGAGGTTGCTCGGTGCGGTTCCCGGGGCCGGCTTCTCCACGACGCCCGTCACCGGTCGTTCGCCGTGCGATCCGGCCGCGCCGCCGAGGGTCACGACGCCGTAC
>JBIIHV010000126.1:0-5497 GCA_044235415.1 Ilumatobacteraceae bacterium
CGTCTCCTCCACCGGCGACATGCCGGGCAGCCGCGGCGCGGCTGCGAAGGCGGCGAGGCCCGCGAGCCGGTCGGGGCGCGACTCGATCACCGCACCGGCGCTCCACAGCGCGCCGCGGCGGTCCTGTCCGAAGCACGACGCGAACGCGCCGGCCGTCGCCAGCGCCTCGAGTTGCGGCAACTGCAGCCGCGGCACCCGGCGCACCAGGTCCTCCATGGACGAGTAGGGACGGCCATCCTCGATCTCGCGCGCGAGGTCGGCGCCGATGCCGCGCACCGACGACAGGCCGATCCGCACCGCGAGCCCGCCCGACGACCCCTCGTCGGGCTCCAGCCACGCGCCCGCACGCGACGCGTTGACGTCGACCGTGCGCACCGCGACGCCGTGCCGGCGCGCGTCCTGCACCAGCGAGTGCGGCGACCAGAACCCCATCGGCTGCGAGTCCAGCAGCGCCGCGCAGAACGCCGCCGGCTCGTGCAGCTTGATCCACGCCGACGCGTAGACGAGGTAGGCGAAGCTCACCGAGTGGCTCTCGGGAAAGCCGTAGTTTGCGAAGGCCTCCATCTTCTCGAAGATGCGGTCGGCGACCTCCCCTGCGATTCCCCGCTCCGCCATGCCCGCGTACAGGCGCTCGCGCAGCTGCAGCATCCTCGCGCGCGAGCGCTTCGACCCCATCGCCTGACGCAGCTGGTCGGCCTCGGCGGGCGTGAACCCCGCGACGTCGATCGCCATCTGCATCAGCTGCTCCTGGAAGAGCGGCACGCCGAGCGTCTTGCCGAGGCTGCGCTCGAGCAGCGGGTGCAGGTAGGTGACGGGCTCCAGGCCGTTGCGGCGGCGGATGTACGGGTGCACCGAGCCACCCTGGATGGGTCCGGGGCGGATGAGCGCCACCTCCACCACGAGGTCGGAGAAGCGGCGCGGCTTCAGGCGCGGCAGCGTCGCCATCTGCGCGCGCGACTCGACCTGGAAGACGCCGACAGTGTCGGCGCGGCACAGCATCGCGTACACCTCGTCCTCCTGCGGGATCGTCGCGAGGTCGATGCGCACCCCGCGGTGCTCGGCCACGAGGTCGACGGCGCGGTGCAGCGCCGAGAGCATGCCGAGCCCGAGGAGGTCGAACTTGACGAGCCCCGCCGCGGCGCAGTCGTCCTTGTCCCACTGCAGCACGCTGCGCCCCTCCATGCGCGCCCACTCGACCGGGCACACCTCGGTGACCGGCCGGTCGCACATCACCATGCCGCCGGAGTGGATGCCGAGGTGGCGCGGTGCGTGCTGCACCTCGAGCGCCAGCCCGAGCACCGCCGGCGGGACACCCGCATCTGTCGCCGCGCGGTCGAGTGGGCCCCACGCCTCGACCTGTTTGCTCCACGCGTCCTGCTGGCCCGGCGAGTGGCCGAGCGCGCGCGCCATGTCGCGCACGGCAGACCGCGCGCGGTACGTGACCACGTTGGCGACCTGCGCGGCGTGGCGGCGGCCGTGGCGGCGGTAGACGTAGGCGATCACCTCGTCGCGCCGGCCGCTCTCGATGTCGACGTCGATGTCCGGCGGACCGTCGCGCTCGGGCGAGAGGAAGCGCTCGAAGAGCAGGCCGAGCGACACCGCATCGGCCTTCGTGATGCCGAGCGCGTAGCAGACCGCGCTGTTGGCCGCGCTGCCCCGCCCCTGGCAGTAGATGTCGCTGCGCTCGCAGAACTGCACGATGTCCCACACCACGAGGAAGTAGCCCGCAAACCCGAGTGCGCCGATCACCGACAGCTCGTGGTCGATCGTGCGCCACGCGCGCGCCCGCAGCGAGAGGTCCTCGTCCGCCACAATCGGGCGCGGGCCGTAGCGCCGCTGCGCCCCCTCCTCGGCGAGCCGGCGCAGGTACGCCGTTTCATCGAGCCCGTCGGGACACGGGAACGGCGGCAGGCTCGGCGCAACCAGGCGCAGGTCGAAGGCCGCATCGCGCGCCACCTCGGCCGCGCGCGCCACGGTGCCGGGGAAGCGCGCGAAGCGGCGCTCCTGCTCGGCCCCGCTGCGCAGGTAGGCGGTGGCCGCCGGCGGCAATTCGGGGTCGAGCAGGTCGAGGCTGGTGCGCCGCCGCACCGCCGCGACCGCCGTGGCCAGCGGGTGCTGCGCCACCATCGCGTACGACACGTCGTTCGTCGCCACGCACTCGGTGCCGGCACGGTCGGCGAGGCGCGCGAGCGCGTCGTTGCGCACGCCGTCGAGCGGATCGCCGTGGTCCCACAGCTCGACCAGCACGCGGTCGCGGCCGAACGCCTCGACGAGGTGCGCCAACCTGCGCGCGGCGGCAGCGGGACCCCCGAGCGCCAGCGCGCGCGGTACCGCGCCCGACGACGCGCCGGTGAGCACCCACCAGTCCCCGCGTCCCTGCTCCGCGAGCGCACCGACCGAGAACGACGGTGCACCCTTTGCGCCGGCGAGCTGGCCCTCGCTGATCGCCGACGAGAGCCGCGCGTAGCCGCGGGGACCGCGCGCGAGAACGACGAGGTCCCCCTCGGGGCACGTGAGTTCGACGCCGAACACCGTCGGCAACGACAGCGCACGCGCCGCCTCGGCGAAGCGCACGACGCCGTAGAAGCCGTTGCGATCGGTCAGCGCGAGCGCGTGCAGCCCGAGCGCAGAGGCCTGCTCGGCCAGCTGCTCGGGGTGCGCGACGCCCTCAAGGAAGGAAAAGTTGGAGCGGCAGTGCAGTTCGGCATACGGCACCGCCGCGGCGCGGCCACCCGTGCGCGGAGGCGGCGGCACGTAGGGCTGGCGCACCGCGCCGAGCGCCGGACCGTCACCACCCCCGTTCCACGAATCGCTCCGCGGCGCCCGCCCATCGGAGAGCCGGGCCTCCAACTCCGACCACGGCACGTCGGCACGGGTCGGGTCGGCTCCCATGGCGCGGGAGCGTAGCGAACATATGTTCGCACCCCTCGGGGGTCAGAGCAGCAGCCGTACCGTCCGCAGGGCACCGGAAAGGCCGGGGTCCACCATGTCGATCGCCTCGTCCCAGTCGAACCACGCCGCGTCGGGGCTCTCGCCCTCGGGCGGGGACGGGTCGTCGTCGGGCGCGTTGACGAGGTAGCGGACGTCGAAGTGCGTATGGCCGTGGGGCCCCGGGTGCACGTCGAGGTGCACCAGCCACGGTCCGCTGCGCGGGTGGCGGATGGGCAGACCCGTCTCCTCGTGCGCCTCCCGCGCCGCCGCCTCCGCGGGCGTCTCGTCCGCCTCGATGTGACCGCCGGGCTGCAGCCACATGTTCAGGCGCTTGTGGCGGTGGAGCAGCACGCCACGGCCGCCGACCACGATCGCCGAGCCGGTGACGTGCCGCAGGTCGCCACCTTCGTCGAAGGGGCGCGCGAGCGACGGCACCGTGCGCAGGAACTCGTCGATCGAACGGCGCTCGCGCTCGTCGCAGGGGATCGCGGCCGAGAAGTGCGCGCACAGCGTCTGCACGATCCGGCGGTCGTCGCGAGCGGAACTGGATGGAGCGGGGGGCATCGTGGACTGACGTCGCCGCGAAACTCGCGGGTCGCGGCGCCGACAACCTAGCGGCGCAGCACCACCGCGCGGCGGCACCCCGTCGGAACATTCCGAGCACCCCACTTCGTACCGCGAGTGACCCAGAAGCGGTCACCCGAACCGGGCGCTCACACGCCAGCACCCCGATTCGAGCGCGAGCACCACCCCCTGCGGCGCGGCACCGTCGCGCCCCAGCACCGCGTGCAGCCGCACCATCCGGCGACGGCGGCGCTCGTCCCACCACCGCTCCTCGACCGGCCACGGGCCGGCCCATGCGAGCACCCGCCACTCGCCCGCACCATCGACGACGCACGACGGTGCGCCGCTGAGCTCGTGCCGGCCGCCCACCGTCACCGGCTTGCCGTCCGGGTCCGTTACCGCCACCTCGGGCGGATCGTCGAGCACCACCGACGGCGCGGGGACGGGCAGCGACCCGCGCCACGCTTCGCGCGGTGCGACCGGTGATGCGGCACGGCCGCGCAGGTCGACCGCGGTGACCGGCACCGCGACGAACGCCCGGCCCGGGTCGCGGCCGCCGCGCCACTCGGGCACCGCCACGCACGCCGCGCCGAGCATTGCGACGAGGCGCTCGGAGGCCCGCACCGCGGCATCGTCGCAGCGCGCGTCGCCACCCCACAGCCCCGCCTGGCCGCCGGCGAGCGGACGCAGCGCCACCGGAAAGAGCCGCACCGCCACCACCCCGCTGGTCGGGCCGCGGCCCTCGACCCACTCCGCGAGCTGCCAGCGCACGCGGTCGACGAGCGCCGCCGCCGAGAGCCCGGTGGGCTCGTACCACAGACGGTCGGATTGCTCGCCGTGGTCGGTGGCGATCGACACGTGCACCTGCGCGCAGCACGCGCCGTGCGCGGCGAGGTGCGCCGACAGCTCGTCGGCCACCGGCGCGCACGCGGCCGCCACCGCGCGCTGGTCCTCCACCGGCTCCTCGAACGCGCACGCGAAGGTGCGCTCGGGCGGCGGGTCGGCGACGAGCGGGGGATGGCGGTCGTCGCCGAGCGCGAGCCGCCGCACGTCGGCCCCGAGCGGACCGAAGCGCGCGACCAGCGGCGCCTCGTCCAGCGCCGCAAGGTCGCCCAGCCGCGCGATGCCGAGGCGCTCGAAGAGCGACACCGCGTCGGCGTCGATCCCCGCGTGCTCGGCCAGCACCGACACGGGCAGCGACGCGACGAGCGACGCGCTGCGGCCGGACGGCAGCACCAGCGGATCGCCGCCCGCACAGTGGTGCGCCGCCACCGTCGCTGCGAGGCGACCGTCGGCGACCGCGACGCCGGCGCGCGCCCCGGGCGCCGCAGCCGCCACCGCCCCGGCGAGCAGGGCCGCGAACGGCCCGTCGCCGCCGAAGTAGCGCGACGGTCCGCGCGCGGGCAGCACGATCGTCCCCGGCTCGGGCACCTCGATCAGCGGCACGAGTTCCGACACCGCGCGCACCACGGGATCGAACACCGCGCGGTCGCGCACCGGCTGGTGCGGCGCCACGCGCGCGGACGGGCACGCGGCCTGGGCCTCGCGGCGGCGCATGCCGCGCCGCACGCCCTCGGCCGCCGCGGCCGCGGTGCGCGCGACCACCCGCTGCGCGTGCAGGACGACGACCGGACCGGACGCGTCACCCTGCTCGATGCCCGCCGCAACAGCGGGCCAGTCGGGGATCGCCACCACCGCGACGCGGGTCGGACCGGACGCCACGCCCTACCCCGCGATGCGCAGCACGGCGCGGTGCGGACGCGCGGTGCGCCGGCCCGACACCTCCACCTCGACCTCGCGCGACTCGAGGTGCCCCGCGCCGTCGGCGATGCCGTGCCACGCGCGCGTGCGCGTGGCGAGCAGCACGTCGACCTGCGGAGCCGGCACGCGACGGCGGAGGTCGACCAGCACCAGCACCGCGCCGCGCGCCTGCACGCGCGCCTGCACGCGGCGCAGGTCGGCCGGCGACGCACCGCGCGGCGGGAATGCAGCCACCACCTCG
>JBIIHV010000127.1:0-5495 GCA_044235415.1 Ilumatobacteraceae bacterium
ACCTCGCGGTCGCGCGATGCGATGCGCGCAAGGGCGCGTTCGGTGCGCGTGCGGATGGACGGCTCGCCGGACATCGGGCGGTTCAGGGCAGCAGTTCCGGGACCTGCTGGTAGCCGGCCCGCTCGAGGGACGACACGCCGCCCAGTACCCAGATGATCCGCATGTCCTCGGCGCTGGTGCAGCACGCCGAGTGCGGGGTGTTGCGCGGCACGAACACGACGTCGCCGGGGCCGATGTCGTAGATCGCGTCCCCGACGCGGTGCCAGCCCGACCCCGACATGACGATGACGACTTCCTCCGCGTCGGGGTGGAGGTGGTGCTCGTGCGTGCCGCCGTTGGCCGGATAGACGGTCTGTCCGACGCCCACCAGTTGGGCACCCTGCTTGACCTCGTTGACCAGCCACTTGATCTCAAGGTGGGAGAACGCGGTGCCGCTGAAGTCTGATGGCGGCGTCGCATCGATGTTCACGACGTACTCGGGCGTGGCCACGAATTCCCCCTTGTCGGCAGATGGCGACGGACCGCCGCCCTCTTGGCGGTGGATAATATAACAACTAGTCTCCGCCTCATATCCCGAGCACCGCAACGGCGGCGCCGGTCGGGTAGGGAGGTTGGCGTGGGTGGTGGTGCAGCAGCCGTTCGCACGACGCCGCTGAGTGGCGACGAGCTCGTCGAGTTCTACGAGCGCGGTTGGCTCCGCGTCGGCCGCGTCATCGACGACGCAACGCTCGACCGTGTCCGTGACGAAGTCGCGCGCCAGCGCCGCGGAGGCGAGGAGATGGACCTCCTCGATCCGAAGCACTGGGAGAAGGGCGAGGGCGGCGTGCCGCAGGAGCCGGGCCGCAACGTGTCGTTCCTCTTCAACCTCTGGCGGACGAGCGACACCTACCGCGACCTCCTGATGACGCCGCGTTTCGGCCGGTGGGCTGCACAGGCGCTGGGTGCACGGCGCGTGCGGGTGCTCGAGGACAATGCGCTGTCGAAGGACCCCCACACCGGTGGCGCGCTGAAGTGGCACCAGGACTACTCGTACTGGCCGCTCGCGCAGCCGAGCGCCGTGACGCTGTGGATCGCGCTCGACGACGTGACGGTGGAGAACGGCGCGATGCTGATGGCGAACGGGAGCCACCTGCGCGGCGAGAAGCTGCCGGCGGTGTTCGGGACCGGGGCGATCTACTTCCGGGAGCGCCGTCCGAAGACGGTCGAGCAGATCGTCGACCCGGAGAGCATCGGGCTCGACGTCGAGCCGGTGACGATGCGCGCGGGCGAGGCCTCGCTGCACCATTCGCTGACGTGGCACGCCTCCGGCGCGAACACCACCGACGATCCCCGCCGCGCGGCGGTCTGCCGGTACGTGGCCGACGGCACCGTGTGGCTGGGGGAGCGGAGGTACGAGTACAACTACTCCTCGGAGCAGTGCGGGCTCGCGGTCGGGGATCCGATCGGCGGCGAGTACTTCCCGCTCGTTCCGGAGGAGACTGCCTGATGGACCGTGCCGCCGACATCCTCGTCACGAACGCCCGGCTGCTGACCTGCGAGGACCACACCGTCGTCGACGGCGGAGCGGTCGCGGTGTCGGGCGACCGCATCGCATGGGTCGGGCCGGAGGCGCAGGTTCCGCCGGGGTTGCGCACCGGTGCGACGGTCGTGGATGCGGGCGGGCGAACCGTCATGCCGGGCCTGGTCGACGCGCACATGCACATCAGCTTCGGGGAGGCCGCGAGCGAGGAGGAGCTCTACCTCCACACGCCGATGGGCTACCGGGCAATCCGCGCGGCGGTCGACGCGCGGCGCGTGCTGCTCGCCGGCGTCACGACGTCGTGTGACCCGGGCGGCCCGCGCGGCATCGCAACGGCCGTGCGCGACGCGATCAACGTCGGCCTCATCGAGGGGCCGCGCATGGCCGCGGCCGGCCGGCAGATGACGACGCAGCAGGGCATCGGCGACACGCTGCCCGCGCCGCTCGGCGACGCGCCGACGTCGTACGGCGCGATCGTGCGGTCGCGCGACGAGATCATCCAGGTCATCCGCGACGAGGTCAAGGAAGGCGTCGACATGGTCAAGGTGGCGGGCTCGGGTCCCGGCACCACCGAGTACGGCGCCTTCACGCTCGACGAGCTCCGGCTCATCACCTCCGAGGTGCACCGGCTGGACCGGCCGACCGCCATCCACGCGCGCAGCCGCCAGTCGATCGCGGACGCCGTCGAGGCCGGGTTCGACTGGCTGATGCACGCGTCGTACATGGACGCCGCCACGGCGGAGAAGGTCGCCGAGCGGAGGATTCCGATCGTGCCGGCCATGACGCTGCTGGTGAACTTCCTCGAGGCCGGCCCGGGCTGGATGCCGCAGGGCGCGCTCGACGGCATCAAGCGCGAACTCGACAGCGCCGTCGATGTGCTGGGCAAGGCCTGGCGCAACGGCGTGACGCTGGTCGCGGGCAGCGAGTCGGGGTTCGCCATGACGCCGTACGGCGAGTGGCACACGCGCGAGATCGAGCTGTTCGTCGACTACCTCGGCATGCCGAGTTTCGACGCGCTGCTGTGCATGACGAAGCACGCCGGTCTGGCGATCCCCCGCTTCGGCCACGAGATCGGCACGCTCGCCCCGGGCAAGTACGCCGACCTGCTCGTCGTCGACGGCCGGCCCGACGAGGACGTGAAGGTGCTCGGCCAGCGCAACCGGCTGCTCATGGTCATGAAGGGCGGCGCGTTCGTCGACCTGACCGTGCCGGTGCCCGAGCGAAGGCTGCAGTCCTACGAGCGCACCCGCCTCTACACCCGCGGCTTCCACCGCAGAAAGGCCTGACCATGGCTGCATCCCCCGGACCGGCGCTTCCTCCGGTCTCGTCGCTCCTCGACCTCACGGGTCGCACCGCCCTCGTGACCGGTGCAGCCCAGGGCTTCGGCTTCGCGATCGCACGCCGCCTGTCCGAGGCGGGGGCGCGGGTGGTCGTCACCGACGTCAACGCCGACAAGGCGGCGGATGCGGCGGCGCGGCTCGCGACGGAGTTCGGCGGATCGACCGACTCGGCGCGGCTGGACATCTCGGACGAGGCCGAGGTTCAGGCGGTGTTCGCGAGGTTCGGCGACGTCGACTTCCTCGTCAACAACGCGGGGGTGTTCTCGAACTTCACCATCGAGAACCTCACCGCTGAGGAGTTCGACCGCATCCAGCGGGTCAACGTCCGGGGCGTATTCCTGTGCTCGAAGGAGTTCGCGCGCACGTTGGGCGACCGAACGGCGGGCAAGGTGATCGTGAACATCGCGTCCGTCGACGCGCTCGGTCCGTCGTGCCCCGGACAGGTCCACTACACCTCGTCGAAGCACGCGGTTGCCGGCCTCACCAAGGGTTTCTCGGTCGAGCTCGCCCCCAAGGGCGTGCGGGTGTGCTCGATCTGCCCCGGTGCGGCGTTGACGGAGGGCGCGATCGCGCTCATCACGGGCGGCACCCCCGCCGGTATCGACATCGCCGCGCAGTGGGACGGCATCGCCGCGCGGACACCGAGCCGCCGGCTCGTCACGGTCGACGACGTCGCGCTCGGCGTGCTGTTCCTCGTGTCGCCGATGGCGGCGGGTATCACCGGCACGCTGATCCCGGTAGACGGGGGCATCACCTCGCAGCCGTGGGAGGGGTACGTCGAATGAGCGACGGGCACTTCTTTCCGCCGTTCATCCGCGCGCTGCCGCGGCCCGACATGAACGTGCGCCAGGAGGCGTGGATCGTGCCCAACGAGCACATCCTGCCGATGTTCTACGAGGTCGACGAGGACGTCGTCGTCGCCGCCCACCGCCACGGCCCCCAGTGGGGCGTCGTGCTCGAGGGTGAGATGACGATGGAGATCGAGGGCGTGAAGCGCGTGTACCGCCGCGGCGACACCTACTACGTGCCCGACGGCGCGGAGCACACCGCGTGGATCTCGGCCGGCTACAAGGGCATCGACGTCTTCGCCGACGCGACCCGCTACCGGCCGATGCCATGACCGCGGCGGGCACCGTGCGCGCGGCGGTGCTGGAGGTCATCGGCGCGGAGCCCGTGCTGGCGGACCGCCCGATGCCCGTGGCGGCCGACGGCGAGGAGGTCGTCGACGTGCTGGCCGTGGCGTTGAACCCCGTCGACCTTGCGATCGGTGGCGGACGGTTCTATGCCGGGCACCCGGCACTCCCGTACGTGCCCGGTCACGAGGCCGTGGTGCGGCGGCCCTCGGGTGGGCTCGCCTATGCGTCCGGCGGGGGCCTGGGCGTGGCGCGCGACGGGCTGCTGACCGACCGTGCGGCGGTCCCGGTCGCCGCGATGATCGACCTGCCCGAGGGGACCGATCCGGGGACGGCGGTCGCGCTCGGCACCGCCGGTCTGGCGGGTTGGCTGTCGGTCGAGTGGCGCGCGGGCGTCCGTGACGGCGACGTCGTCGTCGTGCTCGGCGCGACCGGCGCGGTGGGAAAGGTGGCGCTGCAGGCCGCGCGTGCGTGCGGCGCGGCACGGACCGTGGCGGTCGCGCGCTCGGCAGCACGGCTCGCGGCGGCCGACGTGGTCGCCGACGCGACGGTCGAGGTGGGCGAGGGGCTCGCCGAGCGCGTGCTCGCAGCGGCGGGCGCGGCACCGACGGTGGTCATCGACACCACGTGGGGCCCGAACCTTGCGGCGATGCTGGGGATCGTGGCGCCGAGGGCACGGGTCGTGCACCTGGGCGCGTCCGCGGGGCCGTCGACGGAGATCCCGTCGGCACCGCTGCGGGGCAAGCAGATCGACCTGCTCGGGTTCTCGAACTTCGGCGTGCCGCGGGACGTGCTCGTCGCTGCGTACCGGCGGATGGTGGACATGGCTGCGTCCGGCGCGCTCGTCCTCTCCGTGTCGCGGTACCCGCTCGGCTTTGTCGCGGATGCGTGGCGCACCGCCACGACCGGCGAGGCAAAGGTCGTCATCGAAACGGGAGGAAGCCAGTGAAGATCGAGGTCATCATGCCCAAGCAGGGCATCTACGAGGGCGACGTGACGCTCATCGGCTGGATTGCGGCAGAGGGCGCGATGGTGCGCCCCGGCGACCCGCTGTTCGTGATGGAGAACGAGAAGGTCGAGGTCGAGATCGAGTCCGAGGACGGTGGGATCCTCCAGCGGACCGAGGCGGACGGCTTCGTCGCGCCGGTCGGCTCGGTCGTGGGCTGGCTCCACACCACGCAGGCCGAGTACGACGCGGCCAAGGGTGCGTCGTGACCGCGCCGCAGCTGCCGCTGGCCGAGCTGGAGGAGGCATACCGCCGGATGCTCACCATCCGGCTCTTCGAGGACCGCGCGCGGCGCGAGTTCGGCAAGGGCGACATGCCGGGGTTCGTGCACTCGTACGCGGGGGCCGAGGCGATCGCGACCGGCGTCTGTGCGCACCTCGGCGACGCCGACATGATCACGAGCACGCACCGCGGGCACGGGCACTGCCTCGCGAAGGGCGTCGACATCGTGCCGATGGTCGCGGAGCTGTACGGACGGGCGAACGGCCTCTGCAAGG
>JBIIHV010000128.1:0-5470 GCA_044235415.1 Ilumatobacteraceae bacterium
GACGACGGCTCGATCCGCGCGGGCGACGTGGTCTCCGTGCTCGACGGCCCGCGTCCCGTCGACTCGCTGTGAGCGCCACGGCCAACCCGCTCCGCGACCCGTCGCTCGCACCCGAGGTGCGCCGCAACCTCGTCGTCGTCACGCTCGCCAGGCTCGCGGCGAACGCGTGCTACCGGTTCTCCGGACCCTTCCTCGCGATCATTGCCACCGGCCTCGACGCGACGATCAGCCAGGTGGGCGTCGCGATCGCGGTGTCCGAGCTGACCGGCATCGCCTCGCCCGCGATCGGGCGCCTCGTCGACCGCGCATCGCACCGCGCATCGATGACCATCGGGCTCGCGGGCACAGCCGTCGGCTGCACCATCGCCGCAGTCGCGCCGTCGACGGCGTGGTTCGCCCTCGGCGTGACCGTCATGGTGCTGACGCGACAGAGCTTCGACATCGGGCTCGGCGCCTGGATCGCGGCGCACGTGCCGTACCAGCAGCGCGGGCGCATCGTGGGGCTGACCGAGACGTCGTGGGCCCTCGGACTGCTGGTCGGCGTGTCGCTGATGGGCGCGCTGACGGCCGCCGTCGGATGGCGCGCGGGCTTCGGGCTCGGCGTCGCCGCCGTCGTGGTCCTCGGGACCGTCGTCGCGGCGCGCGTGGACGCCGAACGGCCCGTGCGACCGGCGGGTCGGACGGGCGGCGCAGTACGGGGCCGCGGGTGGCTCGTCGTCGCCGCGATGTTCGTGCTGATGGTCAGCGCGCAGAGCCTGTTCGTCACGTTCGGGCCCTGGTTCGAGGACCGCTTCGGGTTCGACGCCGCGCTGCTGAGCGCGCTCGGGTTCGCGCTCGGCGCGGTCGAGCTGGTCGCCTCCACCACGAGTGCGCGCCGCACGGATCGCTGGGGCAAGGAGCGCAGCGTCGCCCTCGGCTCGCTGCTCATCGTCCCTGGGGCGCTGCTCGTCGTGGCCGGCGACTCGGCCGTTGCGCTCGCGGTCGCGGGCACCGCGGTGTGGCTGCTGGGATTCGAGTTCGCGGTGGTGAGCATGCTGCCGATGGCGACGCACCTCGCCCCCGACAGCCCGGGGACGGGTCTGGGATGGGTGCTCGGCGCGGGTGCACTCGGGCGCGCACTCGCCGCGGTGCTGGCCACTGCGGCATACGAGCGCGGCGGCATCGTGGGTCCGGCCGTCCTCGGCGCGGCGTGCGCCGTGGTCTGTGCGGGCCTCATCGCGGCCCACGCCGCGCGTCAGCCGCGGTAGCCGTTGGTGATCGGCATCCGGCGGTCCTTGCCGAACGCCTTCACCGAGATGCGCACGCCCGGGGGGCCCTGCCGCCGCTTGTGCTCGCTCACGTCGACGAGCCGTGCAACGCGGCGCACGAGCGCCTCGTCGTGGCCGCGCGCGACGACATCGGCGATCGCGAGGTCCTCCTCGACGTAGAGGCGCAGGATCGGGTCGAGCACGTCGTAGGGCGGCAGCGACTGGTCGTCGCGCTGGTCGGGGCGCAACTCTGCGGACGGGGGCTTGTCGATGATCGCCTCGGGGATCAGCTCGCGGCCCGCCCGGCGGTTCAGATGCCGGCACAGCGCCCAGACATCCGTCTTGAGCACGTCCTTGATCGGCGCGAAGCCGCCCGCGGAGTCGCCATAGAGGGTGAAGTACCCGGTCGCGACCTCGCTCTTGTTGCCCGTGGTGAGCACCAGCCACCCGAACTTGTTCGACATGGCCATGAGGATCGTGCCGCGGATGCGGCTCTGCAGGTTCTCCTCCGTCAGGTCGTGCGGCCGCCCCGCAAAAGCCGGCTCCAGCATCGAGAGATACGACGAGAACGCCGGCTCGATGGGCACCGGCTGGATGTCGATGGCAAGGTTGGCGGCGAGCAGCTCGGCGTCCGAGCGCGACCCGTCGCTCGAGTACCGCGACGGCATCGACACGCCGTGCACGTGCCGCGCACCGAGCGCCTCGACCGCGAGCGCGGCCACGAGCGCCGAGTCGACGCCGCCCGACAGGCCGATGACGACGTCGGTGAAGCCGTTCTTGCGCACGTAGTCCCGGATGCCGAGCACCAGCGCACCAGCGACCTCGTCGAGCGGGTCGAGCGGGGGCGGCACTGCCGGCATCGCGAGGGGTGCGCGCTCGACCGCTCCGCTCACGACGACTGGTTCGGAACGGCGCGCCGGCGAGTCGCGCAGCGGCGCAGGGCGCAGCGGCGAGTCGCCGTGCGACGAGTCGCGCAGCGGTACGTCGACCACCAGCACCTCCTCCTCGTACTGCGCGGCGCGCGCCACGACGGCGCCGGTCGCATCGACCACCATCGAGCCGCCATCGAAGACGAGCTCGTCCTGGCCGCCGACGAGGTTGACGTAGACGATCGGACATCCGTTGCGCGCCGCAAGCCCCGACACGAGCGCGGTGCGGTCCGCGAGCCGTCCCCGGTGGTAGGGGGATCCGTTCGGATTCAGGATGATGCGCGCGCCGGCCGCCACCATGTCGCCGAGCGGTCCGTCGTCGACCCAGATGTCCTCGCAGATCGCCACGCCGGCCTCGACCCCTCCGACGACGAACGTGTCGAAGGACGTCCCGGGCTCGAAGTACCGCTCCTCGTCGAACACGCGGTAGTTGGGCAGGCGCTGCTTGCGGTATGTCCCGACCACCGCGCCACCGGCGCACACCGCGGCGGCGTTGTAGAGGCGGCCGCCCTCGGATGCGACGTAGCCCGCGACCGCCGCGCACCGCCCGGTGCCGGCGGCGAACGCCGTGATCGCGGCGAGGTTCTCCGTCGCGAACCCCGACCTGAGCACGAGATCCTCCGGCGGATAGCCGGTCACGGACAACTCGCCGAAGACGGCTGCGTCGCAGCCCGCCGCCTCGGCCTGCGCATACGCCCGGGACATTGCGGCGACGTTGCCGTCGAGGTCGCCGATCAGCGGGTTCAGCTGCACCAGCGCGACGCGCAGCGAGGGGGGCGTCGGAGGCGTGCCCACGGCCGCAAGGCTACGAGGCGGGCCCGGTGCCGGCGCTTTCTTCACACGCCGTTCACAATGCCGGCACAGCGGCGAAACGGCGGTCTGGGAGAGTCCCTGCGCTCCCCGAGCGCCGCGCTGCGGCACTCCCGACAGGAAGGACAGACGCCATGGCCTATCAGGCTGAGTACATCTGGATCGACGGCCACAAGCCGACCCCGATGCTGAGGTCGAAGACGAAGATCCTCGCCGACACCGTGAAGACCCCGCCGATCTGGGGCTTCGATGGTTCGTCCACCGAACAGGCCACGGGCGAGTCGTCCGACTGCATGCTCAAGCCGGTGTTCTGGTGCAAGGACCCGCTGCGCAAGGGCAGGAACATCATCGTCCTGTGCGAGGTGTACCTCGCGCAGACCGGCGACCCGCACCCGACCAACACCCGCGCCGCCTGCGCCGCGACGGCGAAGAAGTACGCCGCGCACGGGATGATCTTCGGCATCGAGCAGGAGTACACCTTCATGCGCACCGACGGCCGTCCGTACGGGTTCCCGGCCGAGGGCGGCGAGCCCGGCCCGCAGGGCCCGTACTACTGCGGCGTCGGCGCCGCCCGCGTCATGGGCCGCCCGGTCATCGAGGAGCACACGGTGGCGTGCATCGACGCCGGACTCATGATCGAGGGCACCAATGCCGAGGTCATGCCGGGCCAGTGGGAGTTCCAGATCGGCGCGGCGGATGCGCTCACCGTGAGCGACCATCTCATCGTGGCCCGCTGGCTGCTGGAGCGCATCGCCGAGGACCACGGCATCGTCGTGTCGCTCGACGCCAAGCCACAGAAGGGCGACTGGAACGGCGCCGGCGCGCACACCAACTTCTCGACCAAGGCGATGCGAGCCGGATACGGCGCGATCGAGGCGGCCTGCGAGGCGCTCGGCCGCAAGGTGACCGAGCACGTCAGCAACTACGGCCACGACATCGAGAGCCGCCTGACCGGCAAGCACGAGACCGCCCCGTACAACCGTTTCTCGTTCGGCGTGTCGAACCGCGGCGCCTCGGTCCGCATCCCGTGGTCGGTCGCCCGCGACAAGAAGGGCTACGCGGAGGACCGCCGCCCCAACGCCAACTGCGACCCGTACGTGGTCACCCGCCTCATCACCGAGACGGTGTGCAGCAACGAGAAGACCCCGGCCAAGGCCGCCGCATCGGGCAGCAAGAAGTCCGGCAAGAAGGGCAGCAGCAAGGGCAAGAAGAAGTCCAAGAAGTAGGGGCCGCGAGGTGTCGGCACCGGGGCTCGTCCCCGGTGCCAACACCCTCCCCGCCCGACAGACTGGGGAACCGTGATGCTCGACCAGCAACGCGAGTACGTGCTGCGCACGGTCGAGGAGCGCGGCATCCGCCTCGTCCGCCTGTGGTTCACCGACGTGCTCGGGAACCTCAAGTCGTTCGCAATCTCGCCCGCCGAGCTCGACAACGCGCTGCAGGACGGCATGAGCTTCGACGGCTCCTCGATCGACGGCTTCAGCCGCATCCAGGAGAGCGACGTGCTCGCGATCCCCGACCCCAACACCTTCGAGGTGCTGCCCTGGGTCGACCAGAAGGGCGCGGAGGCCCGCGTGTTCTGCGACGTGGCGAACCTCGACGGCACGCCGTTCCACGGCGACCCCCGGCAGGTGCTGCGGCGCAACCTCCGCGCCGCGCGCGACCTCGGCTTCGAGTTCTACGTCGCGCCGGACATCGAGTACTTCTACTTCGCGCCGCCGACCGGGGGGCCGCCCGTGCCGCTCGACCAGGGCGGCTTCTTCGACCTGACGAGCGCCGACATCCCCACGGCCCTGCGCAAGGAGACGATCCGCACGCTCGAGACCATGGGCATCCCCGTCGAGTACAGCTTCCACGAGGACGCTCCCAGCCAGCACGAGATCGACCTCCGCCACACCGATGCGCTGACGATGGCCGACAGCGTGATGACCTTCCGGTTCGTCGTGCGCGAGATCGCCGCGCTGCACGGGGTGCACGCGACGTTCATGCCCAAGCCGCTCGAGCACATCCAGGGCTCGGGCATGCACCTCCACCTCAGCCTGTTCGCCGGCGAGGACAACGCCTTCCACGCCGCGGACGACCCCTACAACCTGTCCGGGGTGGCGAAGCACTTCATGGCGGGCCTGATCCGGCACGCCGCGGAGATCACCGCGGTGACCAACCAGACCGTCAACAGCTACAAGCGGCTCGTGCCGGGCTTCGAGGCGCCGGTGCACGTGTCCTGGGCGCGCAACAACCGCAGCGGGCTGATCCGCGTGCCGGTGCCCAAGCGCGCCAACCCGCTCGCCACGCGCATCGAGTACCGCTCGCCCGATCCGGCCTGCAACCCGTACCTCGCCTTCTCGGTGATCCTCGCGGCCGGGCTGCGCGGGATCGCGGAGGGCTACGAGCTCCCCGCCGAGGCCGACGCGAACATGTTCGAGATGGACGACGCGATGCTCGAGAAACTCGGCATCCAGCAGTTGCCGCAGTCCCTGTCCGACG
>JBIIHV010000129.1:0-5465 GCA_044235415.1 Ilumatobacteraceae bacterium
GCGGCCTACTTCCCCGTGTCGGCGGCCACCGGCGACGGAGTGGGGCCACTCGTCGCGCACCTCCTGGGAATGGTCCCCGAGGGCGGACTGTTGTACCCGGCGGAGCAGTCGGCCGACGCATCGTTCGAGCAGTGGATCGCCGAGCTCGTGCGCGAGCGGCTCCTCTCCGTGATGCGCGACGAGGTGCCGTACTCCGTCGCGACGCGTGCGACGGCGTCGGAGGACGGGTCCGTGCGCTGCGAGATCGTGGTGGAGCGGGAGAGCCAGAAGGGGATCGTGATCGGGCGCGGTGGCTCGGTCTTGAAGGGCGTCCGGAACCACGTGCGGCGACAGGTGGGGCGCGGCGTCGCGCTGGAGCTCGCTGTCACCGTCGACCCCGGCTGGCAGCACCGGGCCGAGCGCGTCGAGCGCCTCGGCTACTGATCCCCGTTCAGGATCCGGCGACCATCCCCGCATAGTCGTCGTAGGTGACGGGAGTGAGGGGTTCGACGAGGTCGCCCCGCCCTCGCGGTACTGCGATCGGCTCGCCCCCGACGCTGAACACGACCTGACCGACGCCGTTGCGGCTCGTGAGCGTGAGCACGATCTGCGCGACGAACAGCCGCTGGTCGACCGGGCTGAGCGACTCGAGGCGCACCTCCCCGAGATCGACGAGCGCGACCCCCCTGATGACGCGGACGCTGGGGGAGAAGCCGCCAGGAATCGCGCTGCGCAGACCGGCGAGGCCCGCCTCCGCTGTGGGTCCGCTGGCGAGCAGTTCGAGCGCCGAGGACGGCGAGGCCGATCCGGCGACGAGTCGCTGGACGCGCACGAGCGCTTCATTCGCGACGAAGAACAGATCGACCGTGTCGACGACTATCCCCTCGGGCATGGCCGCCGGCACGCTGGTGGACGCCGACCCGGCCGTGGACGCAGTCGACGGGGCGCCGAGCTGGAAGGGAACGTCCGATGCAGGGATCGCCTGGAAGCCGTCCGAACGCGACGAGCACCCAGGGACCACGAGGGCGAGCACGGCGGCCGTGCAGCAGCGGCGGATCACGACGGCGGCTCCTGCGATTCGGGTGCGACCCACCCCTGGTCGTCGCCTTGCAGGAGGGTGACCGTGAACTGTGCCCCTCCCGCGGGCGATTCCTCGGCGCGCACGCCGCCGCCCATCGCCCTCGCGTGCTCCAGCACGATCGCGAGCCCGAGGCCGCTGCCGGTCCCGCTGCGCGACGCCGTGCCGCGTGCGAACCGCTGGAAGATTGCGGAGCGTTCGCTCACGGCGATACCGGGGCCGTTGTCTGCGACGACCAATTCGACGTGCCGGCCGCTGCTCCTGACCGTGACGGACGTCGCTCCGCCACCGTGGTCGCGCGCGTTCTCGAGCAGGTTCACGAGCACGCGCTCGATCCGTCGCCGGTCGCCCATTGCGCGGACCTGCTCCGAGTCGCCCGCCGCGTGGAGCGGCACGTCGCTGAAGCCGTGCCGTGCCATCACGCGTCCCGCGAGCTCGCGGACATCTATCGGCTCCATGACCGTCTCCGTGGCGCCTGCATCGAGGCGGGACAGCTCCAGCAGGTCCCGCACGGTGCGGTCGAGCCGCACGACCTGCTGCTCGATGATCTCGACCGCCTGGGCCGTGCGCGGCGGGAGGTCGCCGGCCCTGCCGCTGATCGACTGCACCGCGGCCGAGAGTGCAGTGACGGGAGAGCGGAGTTCGTGGCTGACGTCCGAGGAGAACCGCTGCTCGCGCTCGATGCGCGCCTGCACCGCGTCGGCCATCCCATTGAATGACTCGACGAGTTGGGCGAGTTCGCGGTCGTCCTCCGATGCAAGCCGCGTGTCGAGGCCGCCCGACGCGATCCGCCGAGCCGCGCCGGCCACCCGCGACAGCGGGCGCAACACCGACCTGCTGAGCGCGAGACCCAGGAGTCCCGCGAGCACCGCGCTGCCGACGGCGCCTAGCACGAGCGTCGTGCCGACGAGGGCCATCGTCCGGTCGACCTGGGACATAGGGAAGACCTCGAAGTACTGGATGCCGGCACTCGGCACCGCCACGCCCACCGCCTGATAGGGCTCCCCGTCGAACTCGAAGCGTTCGGTTCCGGTGCGGCCGGCCAGCACCTGCGTCAGCAAGTCGGCGGGGAGGTTCGACTGCGTGAACCGGAGCGGCTCCTGCGCGAAGAAGGACGGCTGGTTCGATCCGTCGTTCTCGACGTGCAGGACGGCGTAGCCGCCCTGCTCGCTGCGCACGTTGGTGACGAGGCTGGCCACGTTCGACCGGTCTGCCGAGAGGACGGTGCGGACGAGTTGCGCATTGTTGAACGCCTGCCGGAGTGCCACCTCCATGCGCTGGTCTTCAAGGTAATTGCGCGTCGATGCATAGGTCACGAGCCCGAGTGCCGCGGCGGCGACGAGTGCACCGAGGGCGAAGGAGGCGACCATGCGGCCCCGAAGACCGAAACGGATCGACGTCCCCACGCGCCACAGCATGGCAGGGAGGGTTCGGGACGGGACCGGCGGATCCAAGGGGGAGCATGGGTCCGCGCGGCCCCGTCGGCGCACATGCTCGCCCGTCAATGTGACGCGGGTGTCCGCGATCTGTGCGTTTTGCGTGACACTTTTCGGTCGACAGGTGTGACGGTGTGCACGGTGCGCTCGGCGGCGCGGGCAGAATGCGGATCGTGGCAACCGTCCTGTTCATCGAGGACGACCGGGCGATCCGGGTCGCGCTGCGGCTCGCGCTCGAGGACGAGGGGTACGACGTCCGCGAGGCGGCCGACGGTCGGAGCGGCCTCGCCGACCTGGCGTCGGGCGGCATCGACGTCGTGCTGCTCGATCTCCGCCTCCCGGACCTCTCGGGCTTCGACGTGTGCCGTGAGATCAGGTCGTCCAGCCAGGTGCCGGTGATCATGGTCACCGCGCAGTCGGACACCCATGACCTCGTTGCGGGCCTCGAGGCCGGGGCCGACGACTACGTGACGAAGCCGGTCGTGGTGAAGGAACTTGCGGCCCGCATCAGGGTCGCGCTCCGGCGACACCGGCAGTCGCTGGCCGAGACGGAGGTCCTGCGGATCGGCAACGTCGAGCTGCTCCGCGGACAGGGGATCGTCCGCAAGGAGGGGCGGGAGGTGGCTGTGACCCGGACCGAGTTCAACCTGCTCTGCGAGTTCGCGGACCACCCCAACATGGTGCTGTCGCGCGACCAGTTGCTCGAGCGGGTGTGGGGGTACGAGCACCTCGGCGACTCGCGCGTGGTGGACGCGCACGTGAGGAGGCTGCGGGTCAAGATCGAGGACCAGCCGGACGATCCCCGGATCGTCGTCACCGTGCGCGGGCTCGGCTACCGGCTGGTCACCGGCGACCGCGCTCCCTGAAGAACGTCTCGACGGCGTCGAAGTTCGTCGTGGGGGTCATCGGCGGAAGCGCCGAGACGATCCTGCCGCCGTATCCCTTCGTGGCGAGGCGGGGGTCGAGGACCGCGACGACGCCGTGGTCGGTCCTGCTCCGGATGAGGCGGCCTGCGGCCTGCGCGAGTTGGGTCGCAGCGAGGGGAATGTCGATCGTCGAGAAGGCGGCGTCACCCTCCGCGTCGCGCCGGGCCGAGAGCAGCGGATCGTCGGGCCTCGGAAACGGGATCTTGTCGATGATGACGAGGCTGAGCGCCGGGCCGGGCACGTCGACCCCCTGGAAGAATCCCTGCGTCGCGAACAGGCAGGATTCGACGTCGTCGGTGAACGCGTCGATGAGCGCCATCTTCGGCAGGTCGTCCTGGCGCATCAGCGCGTAGGGGATCCTGCCCTCGAGGTAATCGGCCGCCTCGCGCATTGCGCGCCAGGACGTGAACAACGCGAGTGTCCTCCCGCCCGCGGCACGGATGAGGCGCTCGATCTCCTCGTGCACCTTCCCGGCCCGCGCGGGGTCCCTCGGGTCGGGGAGGTGGCGGGCACAGTAGAGCAGCGCCTGTTCGGCGTAGTCGAACGGACTGCCGACGTCGACGACATCTGCATCGTCCGGACCGAGGCCGAGTCGCGCCGGCAGGGTGACGGGGACGGTCGCACTGGTCAGCACCGCGGTGCGACGCGACCAGAGGTGCTCCTGCAGGAACGAGCCAACGTCGAGCGGCGCGACCTCGAGGCGCGGCTGCTGGGCGGTACCCGAGACGAAGGCGACGGAGTCGGTGCCCGCCTCGAGCAGTCGGTCCAGTGAGTCGAGGAGCCGTAGCGCGGAGGTGGCGGCGCGCGCCGCACGCTGCGCGACGCTCGCGTCGTCGCTCGGAACCCTCCTGACGGCCGATGCTGCCGCCTCGACCTGGATGCGCGCGACCGAGATCGCGTCACGGACCGGACCGCCGATCGGGGTGGCGATGCGGGCGTTCAGCGACGGCGCCAGTGCGGCCGCGAGCGACGCGGCGGCACCCGTGAGTCCTGCATCGAGGGCCGGTTCACGGATGACGCCCCGTACCGCGGCGGCGCACGCCGAGATCGCTCCCGGTCCGGCAGCCGAGCCCGCCGCCGCGCTCGTCACGTCCTCGAGCTGGTGCGCCTCGTCGATGACGACCACGTCGTGCTCGGGGAGGATCATCCCGTCCGACGCGAGGTCGAGGCCGTAGAGGTGCAGGTTGACGACGACGACCTCCGATTCGGCGGCACGGTCGCGCGCCCGCTCCGCGAAGCAGTCGGCTCCCCGGGGGCAGCGGGTCGCACCGGGGCACTCGTCGGCGCCGACGGTCGCGTGGCGCAGGTGCAACTCGGAGACCGGCCAGTCGACCGATGCCACGTCACCCGACTCGGTGCGCCCTGCCCAGTCCATGAGCTGTTCAAGGACCCGTGCGGGAATCTCGGTCTCGAGTCGCGCCTGAAGCTCGTCGAGTCGTTGGAGACAGAGGTAGTTGCTGCGTCCCTTGAGGACGGACCAGGTCACGGTGCGCCCGATCTCGTCGGCAAGCGCCTCGACGACGTGGGGAAGGTCGCGCGAGGCGATCTGGTCCTGGAGGGCCTTCGTCGCGGTGGCGACGACGGCCCGTCGTCCGCTCGCGACCACGGGGACGAGATACGCGAGCGTCTTGCCCGTTCCGGTCCCTGCGGTGATGACGGCGTGCCGCTCCGACTCGACCGCGGCGGCCACCGCCTCCGCCATCGACACCTGGCCGGGCCGCCGTTCGGTTGCATCGAGCGCGCCGGTTGCGATTTCCAGCAGGAGACTGGTCCGGCTCACGTTCCTGCGCCGACCAGTGCGAGTGCGGCGTCGAACTCGGCCGCGTCGAGGTCGGGCCACGACCGCTCGGTGAAGAACACCTGCGTCCCGGCGATCTGCCAGAGCAGGAAGTTCGAGATCCGGGACTCGCCGGAGGTACGGATGAGCAGGTCGACCGCGGGCATCGACGGGTCGTAGAGGTGCGACGCGACCGCACACTCCGAGATCGGCGTGCCGGCGCCGCGGGCGAGTGCTGCGGCCCTGGCGAGCTCGGCGCGCGACCCGTA
>JBIIHV010000009.1:0-17045 GCA_044235415.1 Ilumatobacteraceae bacterium
CGTCGCCTGACAGCGACCCCTTCGACTCGAGGTCGGCGATGACGTCGGACAGTGCCTCTCGTGGTGCGGCCATGCCTTCAGGCTACGCGCGTGGGCGGACGACGATCATCCCTCGACGTGGGCGTCGGCGAGGTCGAGCACCTCGTCGATGATGGCGAGCCCCTCGCGGGCCTCGTCCGGCGTGATCGTGCACGGCGGCACGACGTGCATGCGGTTGAAGTGCACGAACGGCCAGAGGCCGCGCTGCTTGCAGGCGGCGACCAGGTCCGCCATCGGCTTGGCGTCTGCGCCGGCCGCGTTGAACGGGACCAGCGGTGCGCGCGTCCCACGGTTGCGCACCAGTTCGATGGCCCAGAACACGCCGAGTCCGCGGACGTCGCCGACCGACGGGTGGCGGTCCTTGATGGCACGCAACCCGGGTCCGATGACGTCGGTGCCGATGCTGCGCGCGTGCTCGATGATTCCCTCGTCCTTGAAGATGCCGATCGACGCCACTGCAGCGGCGCACGCCAGCGGGTGCCCGCTGTAGGTGAGCCCGCCGGGGTATTGGCGCTGTGCGAACGAGTCGGCGATGCGCTGGCTGATGATGACGCCTCCTAGCGGGACGTATCCGGAATTGACGCCCTTGGCGAAGCAGATCAGGTCGGGCGCGACCTTCCACTTGTCGACGGCGAACCACTCGCCGCAGCGCCCGAAGCCGGCCATCACCTCGTCGCACATCATGACGATGCCGTGCCGGTCGCAGAGGTCGCGGACGCCCTGCAGGTAGCCGTCCGGCGGCACGAGGATGCCGTTGGTGCCGACGACGCTCTCGAGGGCGATCATCGCCACCGTGTGCGGTCCCTCCACCATCAGGACGTCCTCGAGGTGCTGCAGCGCCCGCTGGCACTCCTCCTGCTCGTTCGACGAGTGGAACGCGGAGCGGTAGGGGTACGGGCCCCAGAACTTCACGGCGCCCGACGCGCCGGTCTCGTTCGGCCAGCGGCGGGGATCGCCGGTCAGGGCGATCGCGCCCTGCGTCGAGCCGTGGTACGAGCGGTAGGCCGTGAGGATCTTGTGCCGGCCGGTGTGCAGGCGCGCCATGCGCACGGCGTTCTCGGCGGCCTCAGCGCCGCCGTTGGTGAAGAACACCATGTTCAGGTCGCCGGGTGCGAGCTCGGCGATCAGACGCGCAGCCTCGCTGCGGGCGTCGTTGGCGAACGACGGCGCGATCGTGCAGAGCTTGGCGGCCTGCTCCTGGATCGCGGCGACGAGCCGCGGGTGCTGGTGCCCGATGTTGACGTTGACGAGCTGGCTGGAGAAGTCGAGGTAGCGGGTGCCGTCGGCATCCCAGAAGTGGCGGCCCTCGGCCCGCACCACATCGACGGGGTTCAGCGTGGCCTGTGCCGACCAGGAGTGGAAGACGTGCGCCCGGTCATCGGCCCACGCCCGGGTCTTGCTGGATTCCATCGTCATGCGGCGAGCCTAACGGTCGCCCTTCGGGTGGCTGGCGGTCAGGCGAGCGAGTCGAGGACCTTCGGGCGCAGGGCCGGCCACGCCGCGGCGAACCCGCCGTGCAACGGACGCCCATCGACCTCGTCGATTGGAACCCAGTCGAGCGCGACCGATTCGGGGTTGGCGATGTGGGCGCCTGCATCGCCGTCGCAGTGCGCGATCACCGTGTCGTAGAACCAGTCATTGTTCGCGCACGCGGCACGGTGCGTGAGGCGCACCACGATGCGCGATTCGTCGATGCCCGCCTCCTCGTGCGCCTCCCGTGCTGCGGCGGCCACCGAGTCCTCGTGGAAGTCGATGGCGCCGCCCGGAAGTGCCCAGGTGCCGCCACCGTGCGTCCACTCCGCGCGAAGTTGCAGGAGTACCAGCGGTTCGACGAGGTCGCGGCGCACGAGCAGGAGCCCCGCTGCACCGTGTTTGCCCCAGTGGGTGCGGCCGCACGAACAGTGCACCCAGCCGTCACCGTCGCGGGGGGCCATCGGTCAGATCGTACTGTCGGAGCCCTCGCGCAGGGTCCGCCGCGCCGCGGCGCGCTCGGTGGCCTGTTGCGCGGTGACTTCTGCGTGGTGCGCGCGGCGGCGTGCCGCGGCGCGCTCGGTGGCCTGTTGCGCGGTGACTTCTGCGTGGTGCGCGCGGCACAGCACCTCGAGTCCGCCGCGACCGTCTGGTCCCGGGTGCTGGTGGTGGTGGCACCCCGGTCCGTAGCCGCCGCCGTTGCGCGGCTCGCGGTGGTTCACCTCGCAGTCGCGCCGCTCGGCGGTGCAGCCGTCGCGCGTGCACCGGTACTTCGCGCGGCGCTTCGCGGCCGATCGGGCGAAGCGCCACACGTGGTCGCGCTCCCACGCCTTGTTGCACCGCGCCGAGCACCACGTACGCCGCCGCGGCGAGTCGATCGTCGCGTCGCACCACTGGCACCGCCGGGGTTCGCCCCGCCACGTCGACAGCGGACAGGCGATGCGCTCGGCGACGAGTGCGGGCAGCCCGTCGTCCGTGTCCACGGCGGCGAATGTACCGCCGGGTGCTACGTGCAGCGGTTGCGGATCGTGCCGACGCCGTCGATGGTGGTCTCCACCACGTCGCCGGGCCGCAGGTAGCGCTGCGGCCGCATCCCGTGGCCGACGCCGGGCGGCGAGCCGGTGTAGATGAGGTCGCCGGGGTACAGCTCGCAGATCGACGAGAGGTACGCGACGATCTGCTCGACGGGGAAGACCATGCTCGACGTCCCCGATCGCTGGCGCGGCTCGCCGTTCACGGTGCACGCGATCTGCAGGTCGTCGCGCGCGGGAAGTGCGGCGGCATCCGCCACCCACGGGCCCACGACGGAGAATCCCCGGCGGCTCTTCCCCAGGCTGAACTGCGGGGGTGCGCCCGCGTACTGCAGTGCACGGTCGGACACGTCCTGTCCGACGCAGATTCCGGCGATCCGGTCCCATGCGTCGGCGACCGGGATGTCGCGGCCCCCGTCGCCGACGACGAGCACCACCTCGGCCTCGTAGTCGACGGTGTCGCCGGCGAGCACGATGTCGCCCGCGGGATGGTTGAGCGAGCTGGGGAACTTCGTGAACGCGAGGGGCTGCGACGGCACCTGGCTGCCCATCTCCTCGACGTGCTGCCGGTAGTTCAGGCCGATCGCGAACAGTTGGCGCGGCACCGGGACGGGACACGAGAGGTCCTCCAGCCGGACCGGGGTGCCGGCGGCACCGTCCACGGACGGCCACGCGGCGCGGACCTCCGACCAGCGCGCGAGGCACTGCATCGGGTCGCTCGGCAGTGCGCCATCGGTGTGGCGCGCCACGTCCACCGCTCGGGCGTCGTCGATGCCGGTGCCGACGATGAACTGCGCACGACCCCCGACGAGCGCGAGGCGGAGCCCCCCGCTAGCCACGCGGCTGCGGCCGCTTTGCGGCGCGGCGCTGTGCCTCGGATCGGGCGCGCTGCTCGCGTTCGCGCTGCTTGCGCTCGGCCCGCAGGCGGCGCTTCTCGTCCTGCGCGGCGGGGTCCGCGGCGGTTGCCGGCGCAGGTGCGGACGCGGCACGCACGGGGATGGCGAAGCGCTGGTCGGATGCGATCAGCTTCCGGAATCCGCCGAGCGACACCGAATACTGCACGGCCATCAGTCGCGCCGCATCGATCCCGAACTCCTCGACCATCGCGGGGAGCACCTCCTGCAGGTCCTCGAGGCTCGGATCGTCGGACTTGTCGCCGAGGATGTCGATCGTCTTCGAGGTGACCGGATCGCTGAGGATCGATCCGGCACCGAGATGTGCGCGGCGGGCGCGCATCGCGGTGCGGAGTCGGTCGGCGAGCCCGTCCCCGTCGAGGAAGCCGGACGGGAGCGCGAGCGTGCGGGCGAGGGCGTCACGGAGGTCGTCGCCGACCGCGCGGGCCATGGCCTCGAGCGAGTCGTCGGCCAGGGCGTCGAAGACCGCGGCGTACCGGCGCTCGAGGAGGATCGTGTCTTTGCTCATGGCCAGGGACGCCGCTTGGCGGACTGTGAGTATGGCAGGGTCGTGCAGGTGAATCCACCTGCACGGAGCGGGGAACGGGGGTGAGCGCCCCGACACGGGCGCTCGTCGCCCTGGCCGACCTCGGCATCGCCCACGTCGTGCACCGGTTCGAGGCCGAAGGCGCGGACGGCGGGTACGGACTCGCCGCGGCCAGGATGCTCGGGGTCGACGAGGAGCGGGTGTTCAAGACGCTCCTCGCCTCCGTCGACGGACGGGCGGTCGTCGCCGTGGTGCCGGTGTCGGCGCGCCTGTCGCCGAAGGCGGTCGCGACCGCGCTCGGCGCAAAACGCTGCGAGATGATGGCGCCGCGCGACGCGGAGCGCCTCACGGGCTACGTCGTGGGCGGCATCAGCCCGTTCGGACAGCGGACGCGCCTGCCCACCGTGGTCGACGAGACGGTGCTCGGGCACCGCACCGTGTTCGTCAGCGCGGGTCGGCGAGGGCTCGACGTCGAGCTGGATCCGAAGGACCTCGTCGCCGCGTGCGCGGCGACGGTGGCGCCGATCACCGCGTGACGAGTCCCTGGATCTCGCGGACCACCATGGAGTGGCGCACGACGGACTGCACGGTGCCGAGCGATCCGCGCTCGCCGCGGTTCGACGCGTAGGTGACCTCCCACACGACGGTGAACGAGGCGCGGAACGCGCCACCCGGGGCGACGGCCGAGCTGCGCCGGTAGGTGTACATGCACGTCGACGGCGTCGCGTCGCCATAGGCGCCGTGCCACGTGAGGCCGCGCCCCGTGCAGCGCACCGGACCCGTGCCGTGCGCGCCGTCGCCCGGGTCGAACACGATGCCGACCGGCGTGGCGGTGGTGGTCACCTGCAGTGGGCCTTGCGGCGTCGGGATCCATGCGGTCGTGCTGACGGGCTGCCAGAGGGCGGCGTCGACCCAGATCCAGGTACCGAGACCCACCACGCCCCGCGACGCGGGCGGGGCGAACGATCCCCACGGTGACGGGACCGATTCGGTCGCGACGTCGCGCGCGGAGCGGGCGACGTCGACGGTGGTGACGAGCGGAATCCAGTGGAGTTCGGCGTCCCGGCCCGCGCACTCGCGTGCGAACAACTGGTATCGGACCCGGCCGACCTGACGGTACGACGGCCCGACCACCTCTGCGCGCGGGTCGCGCACGATCGCCGGCGACCACTCGCATCCCGACTCGTCGTCTGCGCGGCCGATCCGCACGCCCGCCGAGATGGACGCGCCGTCGGTGCCGGCGCTCGCAGACCCGTCGTCGGACGTCCAGTCGTCGGCGGCGGACGCCGTGGATGGCACCGCGAGTGCAATGAGGACCGCCGCCGAGGCCACCCTTCCCCGCCGCACGTTTGCGTGCACCCGGCCGGTGGCCGCCATTCGATCCTCCCTGTACCTGTTCAGTCCGGATCCGCATGTGTGCGGCGCCGTGCCGTGGGAACGTCGTGGCCCGACGATCCTCGCATCCGTCCGTCGCGCGCGACGAATTCGTCCCGACGGGACATCCGTTCGGTCCGCCGTTGCGACCCGCCGGTAGGATCCATAAACCCCGAAATGAGCCAACACCACCCTGACATCCCCGCCGAGCAGGCCCATGTCGACCACGCGTACCGTTGCCTCGAGCGCAGCAAGCAGGACGCGTGGAGGATCCGGTCGCTGACAGAGGCGAGCACTGGCGGCACGTTCCAGGCCCGCTTCGAACGGAACGCGTTCGACGAGCAGCTGGTGCACAGGCTGACCGAGCTCGACCTCGGCGATGCCGCGCTCGTCTTCGGCAGGATCGACCGAGACGGCGCGGATGGATCCGGCACCGAGGGCACGAACGGCTCACACGACACCGGTCCGGTCGAGACCTTCTACATCGGACGCCTCGCGGTCGCGGACGAACTCCGCGAGCCGGTGGTGGTCGACTGGCGCGCGCCGGTCGCCGAGCCCTTCTACCGCGCCACGGGTCGCGACCCGATGGGTCTGCTGCGGCGCCGGCACTTTGCCGTCGACGGCCCGCGCGTCATCGGCATCGAGGACGAACTGTTCGGCGAGGGACACCTCGGGGTCGGCCACGACGACGGGCTCGACGGCGACGGCACCGGCGTCACCCAGGCCGGTACCGGGCTGCGCGGCTACGGCACGCTGCTCACCGCACTGGCGAAGGGGCGCACCGGCCAACTCGGTGACATCGTCGCGACCATCCAGGCCGAGCAGGACGAGATCATCCGCTCGCCGCACAAGGGGGTGCTCGTCGTGCAGGGCGGTCCCGGCACGGGCAAGACGGTCGTGGCGCTGCACCGTGCGGCCTACCTGCTGTACACGCACCGGTTCCCGCTCGAGGAGCAGGGCGTGCTCGTCATCGGCCCGAACCGGGTCTTCCTCCGCTACATCGAGCAGGTGCTGCCGTCCCTCGGCGAAGCCGGGGTGGAGCTCGCCGTGCTGTCCGACCTCGTGCACGGCCACACGGTCGGCGCGGTCGAACCCGTCGAGGTGGCGCGGCTCAAGGGCGACTCGCGCATGACGGCCTTCGTCGCCAACGCGGTGCGCGACCGCGGCCGGGCGCTCCGTGAGCCGGTGGCGATCCCGCTCGGCGCGTCGGTGCTGCGGCTGTCAGTCGAGCAGTCGTCGCGCATCGTTGCGGCGGCCCGCCGCCGGTTCCGCCGGCACAACGCGGGCCGCAGGTTCGTCGAAACCGAGGTGGTCGCGGCGCTCGCGCAGTCGTCGCGGAAGCCCGACGGCGACCTCGAGGGCCTGCACGACCAGTTGCGCGACGTCGCCGCATTCCGAGAGCTCATGGAGCGCATGTGGCCCGTGCTCACCCCGGCCGAACTGCTGCACGACCTGTTCGGATCGCGCGCGCTCCTGCGGTCGGCCGCCAGGGGGGTGCTTGACGACGACGAGCACGGGCTGCTGCACCGGCCGCGGAGTGCGTCGCCGGGCGACGTCCGATGGACCGCCGCCGACGTCGCACTGCTCGACGAGGCGCTCGAGGTGCTGGGTCCGCGCCCCCGGCGCAGCGGCCGCATCCACGACGACGACGAGATCCCCAAGTACGGCCACATCGTCGTCGACGAGGTGCAGGACCTGTCGCCGATGCACCTGCGGATGGTCGCTCGCAGGTCGATCGGCGGTGCGATGACCGTCGTCGGCGACCTTGCACAGGCGACGGGTCCGCTGGCGCCGCGCACGTGGCAGGACGTGCTCGACCACCTGCCGGACCGTAGGCCGAGCCTCGTGACCGACCTGACGGTCGGCTACCGCATCCCCGCGGAGATCATGGAGGTCGCCGCGCGCGTGCTGCGCGTCGCGGCGCCGGATCTCGAGCCGCCCACCTCGGTGCGTTCGGGGGCCGAGCCGCCCGCGTTCCGCGAGGTCACCGGACGCGACGGGTTGCTCGACGCGGTGGTCGACGAGGTGCGCCGCCTCGATCTCGCGGTCGGTACCGGGTCGGTCGCAGTGGTGTGCGCCGACGAGTTCGCGCCGGCGGTCAGCGCCGCGCTGCGTTCGGCGGGCGTCGAGCACGGCACGACGTCCATCGAACAGCGGCTCAGCGTCGTGCCGGCGAGCGTGGTGAAGGGCCTCGAGCTCGACGGCGTCGTGGTCGTCGAACCCGCGGACATCGCGGGTGAGGCGCTCGACGGCCAGCGTGCGCTCTACGTGGCGCTCACCCGTGCCACCAAGCTGTTGTCGGTGGTGCACGCACGGCCGCTCCCCGGCTCGATGTCCGGGCGGAGCGTCGAGATGGCGGGCTAGGAGCCGAGCGACTCGCGGAGCAGTGCCAGGAAGCGCATCGCCTTGTCGGCGTCGGCAGGTCTGTTGCGCGTGACGGCCGTCGCGGCGAGGTCGACGAGCCGCTGTGCGTCCTCCTCGAGTTGCGCGCTCCTCGCGAGCAGCCTCGGCTCCAGCACCCGCCACGCCGCCTCGGCGTCGGCGAGGGCGGTCCGGGCAGCCGATCGGTCGCGGTCGCCGAGCGCCTCGGCGATGCGTCCCATCGACGCACCGAGCAGGGCCATCAGCTCGTCATCGCTGCCGGAGGGCACGGTGGCGGCGACTGTCGTCTCGGTGGCCGTGCTGGTCGGAGCGACGTCGACGATGGTCGTCGCGCAGCCGGAGACGGTTGCGACCACGAGGAGCGCGAGGGAGCGGGGCAGCAGGAACCGCATCTACGACCGCACGAGGATCCGGTCGGACGCGAACGGATCCAGCCGCACGTCGCGCCCGTCGACGTCGATCATGACCGTCCCGTCGTCGGCGCCCGTGACGCGCCCGGTCGCGCCCGGCACGATGCGGTGCAACTCGAGGTAGTCGAGCATCCCCGGTGCGAACTCGAGCTCCTCGGGGATGCGCGTGACCGTGAAGCCGCCGCCGACGCCGACCGAGGCGAGCGGAACAGAGCCGTCGGCCACCCACTCCGAGCCGGGGATCGGGTTGCCGTGCGGGCACGTCGTGGGCAGGCCGAGCAGGCGGTTGATGGCGGCCTCGACCTCGTCGCTCATCACGTGTTCCCACTTGCCCGCCTCGTGGTGGGCCTTCGCCCACGACAGGCCGAGGACGTCGGTGAGGAACCGCTCGGCCAGCCGGTGGCGCCGCACCACGCGCTCGGCGAGCTCCTCGCCGCGGGGGGTCAGCGCGATGTCGGGACCCACGAGCCTGATGAGCCCCTCCGACTCCATGCGGCGGATCATCTCCGACACGGACGGGCGGGACACGCCGAGGCGCTCGGCGACGCGCGCCTGGATGACGTCGAGGTTGTCCTCGCGCAACTCGAAGATGCACTCGCAGTACTCCTCGAACGCGGGGTGGTGCTCTCCGTGGGCCGGCACGGGTGCGAGGCTACCGACCGGTGCGGCGCCGGTTCCCGTCGTGTGCCGGTTCAGATGCCGCGTTCGCGGTCGTCGCGTTCGGCGGCCTTCACGGCATAGCCGACGACGATGGCGGGAGCGAGGAGGATCGAACCCGCCACGAGCGCGCCGGTTGCCACGGTCGAGAGCGCCGGTGTGAACGTGGTCGCGGCGCCGGCGGCGACGGCTGCCGATGAGATCGCGAGTGCGGCGTATCCCGTGCGGCGCGCGGTGCGGGCCCACGCGTCGATGCGCGCCCTGCGCTGGCGGACGGGGTCGCTCGGTGCCATAGCCTCGGAACCCATGGTAGGCGTCGGTCGATGAGCGACGTCCGCGCGGAGGCGATCGAACTGTGCGACGCGGTGGTGCTCTACGGCGCGCACCCCGCACTCACCGGCGCATCGATGCGCGTCGGACGCGGCGAGATCGTGCTCGTCGAGGGTGCGAACGGATCGGGCAAGTCGACGTTGCTCCGTGCGTGTGCGGGACTGAAGCCGCTGGTGCGGGGAGAGGGCCGGGTGCTCGGATTCGACCTGCGCCATGAGCGCGCGGAGGTGCGCCGCCGCACGGCGCTGCTCGCCCACCGTGACGGCCTCTGGGCGGACCTGACCGCGCTGGAGAACGTGCAGGTGTGGGCGCGGCTCGCGGGGGCCGCGCCGGACGAGGCGGCGTCGGCGCTCGGGCGCATGGGGATCTCGGGGCCGCTCGCGTCGCGCCGCATCGGGTCGATGTCGGCGGGGCAGAAGCGGCGGTGCGCCCTCGCGTGCGTCGTGGTGCGGCGCGCGGAGGTGTGGTTGCTCGACGAGCCGCACTCGGCGCTCGACGCGCAGGGCCGGGACGACCTCGACGCGCTCCTCGTCGGTGCGCGCGCCGCGGGCGCCACGGTGGTGGTCGCATCGCACGATACGGAGCGGGTGGCGGGGTACGCGGACCGGCGCATCGTGCTCTCGGGCGGGAGGGTGGCGTGACCGGAACGCTCGCCACCGCGCGCACGATCGCCGCGAAGGACCTTGCCGTCGAGCGGCGCAGTCGCGTCGTCGCGAACCAGGTGCTGCCTTTCGCGGGGCTCGTGATGGTGATGTTCGCGTTCGCGCTCGACGACGATGCCGTCGCCTCGCGGGTCGCGGGAGGGCTCGTGTGGCTCGCGGCGCTGCTCGCGCTGCTCGTCACGGTGCAGCGGTCCTTCGCGATCGATGCGGCCGACGGCGCGCTCGAGGCAATCCGCGCCGCGGGCGCGGACATGCGCGGAGTGTTCCTCGGCAAGGTTGCGGCGCTCGCCGTGCAGCTGCTCGTCCTCGAGGCGGTGCTGGTCGCCGCCGCCGTCGTGCTGTACCGCGTGTCGGTGCGCGACCCGGTGCTGCTCGCCGGGTTGCTCGTCGCCGCGACGGCGGGGCTCGCCGCGGTCGGCTGCATCTACGGGGGCGTCGTGGCCGGAGCCGGCGGGCGCGAGACGCTGCTGCCGCTGCTGCTCATGCCGGTGGCCGCGCCGGTGCTCATTGGTGCCACGAGGGCGACCGAGTCCGTCTTTGCCTCGGGGGGTGCGACCCCCGCAGAAGGATGGCCGTGGGTCGGTCTGCTCGCCGCGTTCGCCGCGATTTTCCTCGTCGCAGGGGCGATGTCCTTCGCGGCGCTCGTTGAGGAATGATGACGGTCCGTGGGCAACAATGGCGGCTGTCGTGCCCGGCGCTGACCTGACCCCCACCCGGCCGCGAGGCGTCGCCACGCGCTCCACGCGCGCGATCGGCGCCCTCGCAGCCGCGCTCTTCGCCTGGGTGCTCGTGGGTGGACTGTGGTTGACCCCCGCCGACCAGGACCAGGGCGACTCGGTCCGGATCATGTACGTGCACGTGCCGAGTGCGTGGGTGGCGTACCTCGCCTTCGTCGTGACGGCGGTTGCGTCGGCCTGCTACCTGCTGGGTCGGCGGCGCTCGCTCGGCTTCGACCGCGTCGCGGGCGCATCCGCCGAGGTTGGCGTGCTGTTCATGGCGCTCGCGCTCGTGAGCGGGAGCCTCTGGGGGCGCCCGACGTGGGGCACCTTCTGGGTGTGGGATCCCCGGCTCACCACCACGGCGTTCCTCTTCGTCACGTACGTCGGCTACCTCGCGGTGCGGGGCACTGGCGCGACGCCCGAGCAGCGGGCGCGCCGCTCGGCGGTGCTGGCGCTGCTGGCGGTGCTGGAGATCCCGCTCGTGCACTTCAGCGTCGTGCTGTGGCGCAGCCTCCACCAGCAGGCCAGCGTGCTCTCGCCCGACGGCGACGTGAAGATGGACGGACTCATGCTCTTCACGCTCTTCGTCGGCGTCGTGGCGTTCACCTCGTTGTTCGCGTGGCTGGTGGTGCACCGGCAGCGGGTGCAGGCGATGGGCGACGCGCTCGCCGTCCGCGCACTCGACGACGCGATCGCGGTCCGCGGGGTGGCCGGATGAACCACTGGCCGTACGTGCTGGTCTCGTACGTGGCGACGTTCGGCTCGATTGCGGCGCTCGTCGTGGCGACGATCGTGCGCGGGCGGCGCCTGTCGCGCACACTGCCGGACGCGGACAAGCCGTGGATCTGAGCCCCCGGCCGGTCGGCCCCGCCCCGCGGCGCCGCGCCGGCAACCGATGGTGGCTGCTCGTCCTCGTCGCGACGGTGGCGATGGCGGGCTTCGTCGTCACCCGCTTCCTCACGTCGGCGATCGACTACTACTGCAACGTCGACGAGATCGGCACCCGTGAAGGCTGCGAGGCGGGCCGACGGCTCCGCGTCCAGGGAACGGTCGATCAGGGGTCGCTCGCCGCCGTCTCGGGAACGACGCGCTTCGCGATGTCGTTCAACGGCACGACGATCGACGTGTCGTACCTCGGCGACCCGGGCGGCATCTTCCAGGAGTGCATCCCGGTGGTCGCGCACGGCCGCCTCGTGGGCGAACTGTTCGAGGCCGACCGCATCGAGGTCAAGCACTCCAACGAGTACGTGGCGGAGAACCCCGACCGCGTGTCGGACGACGATGCGGACATGGACGGATGCTCGCAGCAGCAGGGCTAGCCGGCCCGATCGGCCGCGGCCTCGTCCTCGTCGGCGTGGTGGCGTCGCTCTTCGGAGCGCTCGCAGCGGTCGTCGCGGCACGCACGGGCGACCGGCGCACCGCCGGGTTGACCGGCCGCTTCGCGTGGCTCGCGTTCGCCGCCGCCGTCGGGGCGTTCGCCGCGATGGAGTGGGCGATGATCACGCGCGACTTCTCGTTGGCGTACGTGCAGAAGGTGGGCAGCTGGTCGACGCCGGCGCTCTACAACTTCGCCGCGGTATGGAGCGCGCTCGAGGGCTCGATCCTGCTCTGGGTCCTCGTCCTCGCGGGGCTCGTCCTCGCGGTGCACCTCTGGCTCGGCGAGCGCCGCCGTGACGAGCTCGGGCTCTGGGCGCTGGCGACGATGTTCGCCGTGCTGCTGTTCTTCTTCCTGCTCAGCTTCGGTCCTGCGAATCCGTTCGCGGCGGGTCCGCCCGGCGTGCTCGACGGGCCGGGCCCGAACCCGCTGCTGCAGAACCACATCCTCGTGATGTTCCACCCGCCGGCGCTGTACCTCGGGTACGTCGGCTTCACCGTGCCGTTCGCGTTCGCGATCGGCGCACTGGTCACCGGCCGCCTCGGCGAGGGATGGCTGGTCGCGACGCGCCGTTGGACGCTCGTCGCCTGGGGCTTCCTCACCTTCGGCATCTTCCTCGGCGGGTGGTGGAGCTACGAGGTCCTCGGCTGGAGCGGCGTGTGGGCGTGGGACCCGGTCGAGAACGCATCGCTGCTGCCGTGGCTGACCGCGACCGCCTACATCCACTCCGTCTTCGTGCAGGAGCAGCGGGGGATGCTGCGCGTCTGGAACATCTCGCTGCTCACGGCGACGTTCAGCCTCACGATTCTCGGCACCTTCCTCACGCGCTCAGGCGTGGTCGCGAGCGTGCACGCGTTCAGCCAGAGCGCAATCGGCCCGTGGCTGCTCGTGTTCTTCGCGATCATCGTCGCGGTCTCGGTCGGTCTGATCGGCTGGCGCGGCGACCGGCTCCGCTCCCCGGGTTCGATCGAGACGCCGGTGTCGCGCGAAGGTGCGTTCCTCGTGAACAACCTCTTGTTCGCGGTGTTCGCGTTCGTCGTGCTGCTCGGCACGGTCTTCCCCCTCGTGGTCGAGGCGCTGCAGGCGCGCACCATCGTGGTCGGCGAACCGTTCTTCGACCGCATGGCGGTGCCGCTGGGGCTCGCGATGCTCACGATCATGGCGATCGCACCGCTGCTGCCGTGGCGGCGCGCGGGCAGCGAGGTGCTGTGGCGCCGCGCCGCGTGGCCGGCCTGGGGCGCCGCGCTCGCACTCCTGGCCGCGGTCGTGTCCGGCGCGTCGGGCGTCGTCGCGCCGCTCGCCTGCGGGCTCGGCGGCGCGGCGTGCGGCGCGGCCGTGCGGCAGCTGGTGCTCGCCGTGCGCCGCCACGGCCCGTCGGGGCTGCTCGGTCGGACGAGCGGCGGCATGGTCGTGCACGTCGGGGTCGTCCTCATCGCGGTTGCACTTGGCGTCTCCAACAGCTACACCCGCAGCCAGGAGCTCGACCTCGTCGTCGGGCGCCCGGCGACGTTCGCAGGCCACACGTTCGAGCTCGTCGAGGTGCTGGAGCGCAGCGACGCGAGGTCGACGAGCGTGGTGGCGCGCGTGTCCATCGACGGCGGGCAGGCGTACGCGCCGGCGATCACGCGGTTCACCCGGATTGGCATGACCGTCGGCACGCCGTCGGTGCGGACCAGCCCGACCGTCGACGTCTACCTCACGCTCCAGCCTCCCGTCCGCCCCGACTCCGGTGCCGCGCGCATCAAGGTGTTCATCAAGCCGATGATCCTGTGGCTCTGGGTCGGTGGCTTCGTGATGGCCCTGGGAACCGCCCTCGCACTGGTGCCACGACGCCGCGGGCGCACGGGGACCGACGAGGGCGCCGACGAACCGGACGACGCGAGGGCGCCGGTCACGTGAGCCGAACCGTGCCGCGCCGCACGGCGGCCGTCTCCGCTGCGGTGGCCGTCGTGCTCGTCCTTCTCGTCGCGATGCTGGCACGGGCGTCGGGAGGCCCCGATCCGGTGGTGGAGTCGCCGCTGCTCGGACGACCCGCGCCGGAGGTGCGCACGACGACCATCGACGACGGACCGTTCGACCTCGCCCGGCGCAAGGGCAGCTGGGTCGTGCTCAACTTCTTCAACTCGACGTGCGTGCCCTGCCGCGAGGAGCACGGCGACCTCGTCGCGTTCTCCGAGTCCCAGGTCGGCGCGGAGGATCCCGTCGAGCTGTACTCGGTCGTCGTCGACGACACCGACGCCGCGGTGCGCGCGTTCTTCGACGAGCTGGGTGGCTCGTGGCCGAAGCTGCGCGACCCCGATGGCGCGATCACGGTGGCGTTCGGCGTCGCCATGGTGCCGGAGACCTGGGTCGTCGACCCGAACGGCGTCGTCCGGCTGCGCATCGCCGGGCGCGTCACGCTCGACATCCTCCGCTCCGAGATCGCGGTGCTGAGGGGCGAGGCGTGAGCGCCCCGTCGCCCCGCAGGTGGCCGCTGCTGCTGGCGGTCGCGGCTTCGGCCGTGCTCCTCGGCGTGGTTGCGGTGCGCGACACGGGGCCCCTCACACAGCAGGAACGCATCGAGTCGATCAGCAGGCGCGTCGCGTGCCCCACCTGCCAGGGCGAGAGCATCGCCGCGTCGCGCGCGACCGCTGCAGAGGCGATCCGTGCGGAGATCGCGCGCCAGGTCGCCACTGGCCAGCGCTCCGACGACGAGATCATCGGCTACCTCGAGTCGCGCTTCGGCGCGAGCGTCCTGCTGCTGCCGAGATCGACCGGGCTCGATTCGCTCGTGTGGATCCTCCCTGTTGCGGTGCTCGTGGTCGCGGCCGCCGCGCTCGCCGCGGCACTCGCGCGGTGGCGGCGCGCGGCGCAACCCGTCGCCGTGGGTGATCCGGACGGCGGTGCCGTCGCGCCCCCGCGCGCACCGGTTGCACGGCGCATCGCCGTTGCCGCCACGACCCTCGCACTGGCGGCGGGCGGCGGATGGTTCGTCGCCGCGCAGTCGGGCCAGCGGTTGCCGGGGCAGTCGGCGACGGGCGGCATCGAGGAGTCGACCGCGACGATCCTCTCGCAGGCGCGGAGCCTGAACTTCAGCGACCCGAAGGCATCCGTCGACCTGTACGGCCGCGTGCTCGAAGTCGACCCCGACAACGTCGAGGCGCTGACGTACCGCGCGTGGATCCTCGTCCTCGCCGCGCGCGACGCGTCGGACGAGGTCAAGTTGGCGGCGTTTGCGGCAGCCGACGGCCAGCTTCGGCGGGCGATCGAGCTCGATCCGGAGTATCCGGACGCCCGGTGCTTCCTCGGCGTCCTGCTCTTCCGCTTTGCGGGCGACGCGCCGGCCGCAAAGGAGCAGCTCGACACCTGCGCGTCGATGGATCCGCCGGCGGTCGTGAAGGGGATCGTCGAGGGCCTGCGCGGCGAGGTGGAGGCCGCGCTCGAGGAGGGCTAGCCCGACCGCGGCGCGAGCCACGAGCGCGCCGACAGGAACTCGCTGTCCTCGCGCTCGATGGTCCAGACGCACCCCTTCGACACGGTCGCGTCGCCGTCCACCCGCATGCCGCGGCGGATCAGGGCGTCGACGACGCCCGGGATCACGTCGCCGTGGCTGCACAGCACCGTGCCGTCGTCGAGCTCGGCCATCCAGCGCAGGCAGGCGACGGGGTCTGCGCCCTCCGCGAGCCGGTCGTCGGCGACGATCGGCAGGCCCGTGCGCAGGCTGAGCGGCTCCAGCGTCTGCACGCAGCGGAGGATCGGGCTCGAGAAGAGCGCCACGAGGCCGCGGTCGGCGATGCGCGACGCGATCGCCACGGCCTGGCGGACGCCGTCCGATTCGAGCGGACGCAGCGCGTCGTCGTCGTGCCACTCGCGGCGCTTTCCGGCGCGCGCGTGGCGGACGAGGTAGATCGGCACGGCGGGGACTGTACCGATCGGCAAGACTCGCGCGGCATGGGATTCTTCGACCGCAACCGCCAGGAACTCGAGCGCGCGGGGCTCGATCCGTCGCGTCTCCCTCCCGGCCAGTACCTCACCGAGCGCTTTCCGGTCCTGCACGTCGGCGAGGTGCCCGAGTACGCGCCGGGGACGTGGTCGCTGCGGGTGTTCGGTTCGGTGGAGCGCGAGCTCGTGCTCTCCGGGGAGGAGCTCCGCGCGCTGCCGTCGACGACGCTGACAACCGACATCCACTGCGTCACCAAGTGGTCGAAGTTCGACACCACGTGGACGGGCGTCCGTGTGCGCGACCTGCTCGAGCTCGCCGGCATCGGCGAAGGCGCCGGCTTCGTCGTGGGGCACGCAGAGTTCGGGTACACCGCCAACCTGCCGCTCGCCGACGCCGTGCGCGACGAGTGCCTGGTGGCGTGGGCCTACGAGGGCGAGGACATCGAACCGATCCACGGCGGTCCGGTGCGGCTCGTCGTGCCGCACCTCTATTTCTGGAAGTCGCCGAAGTGGCTGCGCGGCCTCGAGGTGCGGGAGACCGACGCGCCGGGCTTCTGGGAGCGCAACGGGTACCACAACTACGGCGACCCGTTCCTCGAGCAGCGCTTCTGGGGCGACTGACCGCCGGACCGCGGGGCGTCCGCGGCTAGCGGGTGGGCTGCGCGACCAGCGTGGTCTCGCAGAACGTGTCGCCGCGGGGGAGCGACGCGGAGGTCGTCGGGTCGGCCTCGCCGTAGATCGCACGGAGCATCCCCTTCACCATGCCGCGGTCGACCGCGCAGATCACGGGGTGCTCGATCGCGACGTCGCCGAACGGGCAGTGGCTGGTGACGATGCGCAGCGAGTCGCTGCGCCGGTCGGTGTGCGCCGCGAATCCGTGCGCAGTCAGCGCGTCGGCGACGGCCTGCAGTGCGGTGCGCAGCGAGCGGTGCGTGCCGGATCCGTCGTCGCCGGTGAGGTGCGTCGCCATCGCCTCGCCGTACTGCTGACCGACCTCCTCGGCGATGTGCTCAGCCTCGGCGGCGGGCAGGCGCTCGAGTGCGCGACCGAGCAGCGTGAGGAGCAGGTCGTCGACGCGGACGGGGACCTCCTGTCCGGCCCCCGCCGCTGCGCGGTAGCGCTTGGCGGGTCGTCCCGCCCCGCCACCTTCCTGCCGTTCGACCGAGACGTCGAGGTAGCCGCCGGCGGCGAGCTTGTCGAGGTGGTGGCGTGCCACGTTGGGGTGGACGTCGAAG
>JBIIHV010000130.1:0-5423 GCA_044235415.1 Ilumatobacteraceae bacterium
CGGACGCTGCGCAACCTCGACCTCGACGCGATGATGGACAAGTTGATGCAGGCCAGTCGCGACGGTGCGGACGATGGATTGACGCCGCTCGAGGAACGGCTCGAGCGCGACGAGTTCCAGGGTCGGATCGAGGAGTTCAAACAGGAGGTCGAGGCGGAGATCCGGCGGCGGCTCGTCGCCGACCGGGGTCCGGAGGCGATGGCCAAGACGCTCCGCAAGCCGCTGCCCGAGGACGTCGAATTCATGCACGCGAGCCGCGACGAGATGCAGAACCTCAAGAAGGCGCTCGGTCCGCTGACGCGCAAGCTCGCCGCACGGCTCGCGCGCAAGCGCCGGCACGGCCGGCGCGGCCCCCTCGACTTCAGGAACACGGTGCGCCACTCGTTGAGCTACGGCGGCGTGCCGGCCGACCCGAAGTTCAAGTTCCCCCGTCCGGCGAAGCCCGAGTTGATGGTCGTGGCCGACATCTCGGGCAGCGTCGCCGCGTTCGCCAGGTTCACGCTCATGCTGGTGTACGCGATCCAGGGCCAGTTCTCCAAGGTCCGGTCGTTCGTGTTCATCGACGGGATCGACGAGGTGACCGACTACTTCAAGTCGACCGAGGACGTGGCGGAGGCCATCCACCGGGTGAACACCGAGGCCGACGTGGTGTGGGTGGACGGCCACAGCGACTATGGCCACGCATTCGAGGTGTTCTGGGAGCGCCACGGCCGGGACATCAACGCGAAGACCACCGTGCTGCTGCTCGGCGACGCGCGGAACAACTACCACGCCACGCAGTCGTGGGTCGTGAAGGAGATCCGCAAGCGCTGCAGGCACGTGTACTGGCTGAACCCCGAGCCGCGCAGCTACTGGAACACCGGCGACTCCGTCGTCGGTGAGTACGGCGCGCACACCGACGGCGTGTTCGAGTGCCGCAACCTCCGGCAGCTCGAGGCGTTCGTGGAGAAGCTGGCGTGACGCCGCGCGGCACCCGCGTGCTGCTGGTGCGGCACGGAGAGTCGGTGGTGACCGTCAACCGCGTCGTGGGCGGCCCCCGGTCGTGCACGGGACTGACCGATCTCGGGCGTCGCCAGGCCCTCCGGTTGCACGACCGCCTCGTCGGCGAAGCCGATCCGTCGGTGGACGTGCTCGTGTCGAGCGCCTATCCCCGGGCGCTGCAGACGGCGGAGATCCTCGCTCCAGCCATCGGCTCGCCCGCCGTCACGGTCGTCCCCGAATTCGGCGAGCACGATCCCGGTCCGGAGTGCGACGGTCTCACCTACGACGAATTCATCCGTCGCCACGGCCGACCCGACTTTGCCGGCGACCCGGACGCCGAGTTCTTCCCCGGGGGCGAGACGATCTCGGCGTTCCACCGCCGCGTCCACGGCGCACTCGAACGGGTGATCGCCGAGCACGAGGGCCGCACGGTGCTCGTTGCCTGCCACGGCGGAGTGATCGACGCGGTGCTGCGGCGCTGCCTCGGCGCGCGGGCGACGGGTGGCTTCGAGGTCTGGACGCGGAATTGCTCGGTGACCGACGTCGTCGAGGTCCGTCCCGGGCACTGGGCGCTGTTGCGCTACAACGACCACGCCCACCTGCACGGCCTGCCGACGTCGTCCGCCCGCGCGTGACCACGGCCGCCGCCGCCGACGTGGTGGTGGTCGGGGCCGGCGTCGCGGGAGCGGTGGTGGCGTCGCGGCTCGCGCAGCACGGTGCGTCGGTGCTCGTGCTTGAGTCGGGTGCGGACGATCCCGTTTCGCCGTCCATCTGGCCCGACCCTGCCTCGGGCGCGACCCTCCCCGTCGACGGTGCGCCGTCGGCGGGGCGCTATCCGGTCGGCCGCGGACCGGGGGGTGGTTCCCGCATCAACGGCCTGCTGCTGTCGTTCGGCGCCGCCGACGATTACCTCGGCTGGGAAGGCGGCTGGGACGGCGTCCGCGACCGGTTTGACTCTCTGGGGATTGCGACCGAGGCGGCGGTGGACGAGGAGTGGGGAACCGTCGACCGGACCCTCGCGGCACAGCTGATCGCGCTCGGGGTGCGCAGGGACGATTCGTGGTGGCGAGCCGGAGGACCGGAGGGATGGGGCGCCGCGCGCTATGCGTGGACGCGGACGGCGCGCACGACGGCGTGGCGGGGCATGGCGGACGGGGTGAACCTGCGCACGGGTTCGCAGGTGGCGCGGATAGCGCTGGTGGATGGGCGTGCGACGGGCGTGGTGCTGAGGGACGGCACGGACGTCCGTGCAGGTGCGGTCGTGCTGTGCGCGGGTGCGGCGGCGACTCCGTCGCTGCTCGCGGCGAGCGGCCTCGCAGTGCGCGGCGCGCCGCACGACCATCCCGCCGTGGCGATCGACGTCAGGCCGTCGCAACCCGTCGCCACAGCCGTGCACTGCGCAGCGTCGGCCCGACTGTCAGTGCGCGCGCCGGGCGACCTCCTCGTGTCGTCGTGGACCTCGGAGGACGGCACGGCGGGGGCGCTGCTCGTCGCGGCAGCGGTCCGCGGTCCGCTCGGTACCGTGCGTGCGGACGGTCGGCCGACGGTCGCGGTGGACGACCGCCACCTCGAGGTGCTCGATGCAGGCGTCAGGCTCGCGCTCGCGGCCGTCCGCGCCGGGATCACCGAGGGCGCGCTCAGCAACGCGCCCTGCGACGGATGGAGCACTTCGGTCGACGGGCTCCGTGCGGCGCCGCCGGCGCAGCGGCGGGAGTGGATCCGCCGCAGGATTCTCGGCCATTGGCACCTTGGGTGCACCGCGTCCGGTGCGGTCGGCGCCCGTGGCGCCGTCGACGGGGCGGAGCGGACATGGGTCGCGGACGCATCGGGCCTGTCCTCGCTTCCCGGCGCCGGACCGATGGCGAGCGTGATGGCCCAGGCCGCGCTCGTCGCCGACGACGTGGCCCGCTAGACGCCCTGCGTCGGCTCGTCGTCCGTCGCCCAGTCGCGGCTGCGCGCCACGGCTGCGCGCCAGCGGGTGCGTTCCCCACCCTCCGAACCGGTCGGGGCGGGCTGGAAGCGGCGCTCGAGGCGCCATGCCGCCGCGACGCCGTCGAGGGACGGCCAGACGCCCTCCGCAAGCCCCGCGAGGAATGCGGCCCCCATCGCCGTGGTCTCGAGTTCCGCGGGGCGCAGCACGTCGACGCCGAGGTGGTTGGACTGCAGCTGCAGCAGCAGGTCCATGGCGGCCGCGCCGCCGTCGACGCGCAGGTCGCGCACGGTCGTGCCGGATGCGGATTCCATCGCCCCGACGACGTCGCCCACCTGCAGCGCGATCGAATCGACAACGGCCCGGGCGAGGTGCGCCCGCGTCGTGCCGCGCGTGATGCCGAGGATCGTGCCGCGGGCCCGTGGGTCCCACCATGGGCTCCCGAGTCCGGTGAAGGCCGGCACGACCACGACGCCGCCCGAGTCCGGCACGCTCGCGGCGAGCGGGCCGATCTCCGATGCCTGGGAGATGATGCCGAGACCGTCCCGCAGCCATTGGATCGCCGCGCCTGTCACGAAGATGGCTCCCTCGAGCGCGTAGGTCGGCGCGCCGTCGCCGAGGTCCCACGCGATCGTGGTGAGCATGCCGTCGACCGGACCGGGGCAGGTGTTCCCCACGTTCATCAGCACGAAGCTTCCGGTTCCGTAGGTGTTCTTCGTGCTGCCCGGGGCGACGCACGCTTGGCCGAAGAGGGCGGCCTGCTGGTCGCCTGCGATGCCCGAGACCGGGATGCCGGCTCCGACACCCGGCAGGTCGGCGGTCGTGCCGATCCGGCCGCTGGAGGGTCGCACCTCGGGGAGCGCACCGCGGGGGACCGAGAACAGTTCACAGAGTTCGTCGCTCCACTCGTGCCGGACGATGTCGTAGAGCATCGTCCGGGACGCGTTGCTCGGATCGGTGACGAACGACCGTCCCCCGGTCAGGTTCCACGCGAGCCACGCGTCGATCGTTCCGATCGCGAGCAATGGCGACCGCACGAGTCCGCCCTCGCGGAACATCCACTCGATCTTGCTCGCGGAGAAGTAGGGATCGAGGACGAGGCCGGTCCGCTCGCGAATCAGTGGCAGGTGTGCACCAAGCTCGTCGCATCGGTCGGCGGTACGGCGGTCCTGCCACACGATCGCCCGCCCGAACGGTGTGCCGGTCCCACGGTCCCACGCCACGACGGTCTCGCGCTGGTTGGTGATGCCGATCGCAACCGGAGGTCCGTCGAGCCTGGCGACGACGTCCTGCAGCGTGGCCAGCACTGCCGCCCAGATCTCGGCTGCGTCGTGCTCGACGAGCCCGGGTCGCGGGAAGTGCTGGGTGAACTCGCGGTAGCTCGACACGGAGGGGCGCCCGTCGGCGAAGACCGCCCGCGACCGGACCCCAGTGGTGCCGGCGTCGATGGCGACGACGGCGCTCACGGCTGCACCGTGGTGCTCGTCGCCTCGACGGGTTCGAGGTCGGTGGGTTCGCGGTCGTTCGGTATTCCGCAGCCGGCGAGGGACGTCACGGCGGTGCCGAGCGCCACGGCGAGCAGGGTCCTGCGCAGTCGGGTCATCGCTCGTCGCCATGGTAGGCCGCGTGGCGGACCTCGATCGGCAGCTCCACGACGAAGCGCGCGCCCCGGATCCCGTCGGTCCGGTTCGCCGCCCAGATGCGGCCGCCGTGCAGTGCGACGTGCTCGAGCGCAAGGGCGAGTCCGAGCCCGGCGCCGTCCTGCTTCGCGCGCCGTCCTGCGGTGCCGCCGCGGGAGAAGCGCTCGAAGATGCCGGCGGCCTCGGCCTCGATCAACCCGTCGCCCTCGTCGGTCACGACGATCTGCGCGTGCGTCGGCGGCTCGCCGTCCGCGGGTTGCACAGTCACGGTCGGTCGGCTGCCGCCGTGCACCCGGGCGTTGTCGATGAGGTTCGCCACCACGCGCGCGAGGCGGCGGCGGTCGCCGTGGACCACCATCGTTGCGACGTCGCCCGACTCGGCGACCGGGGTGGCCGGCAGCGAGCTCGCGGCCACCGCCTGCCGCACGAACTCGGTGAGCACGAGCGGCTCGCGGAGGAGGCGTACGGCGCCCGCGTCGTAGCGCGAGATCTCGAGCAGGTCCTCGACGAGGCGCCGGAACCGGTCGACGTCGCCGGCCAGCAGGTCGAGCGCCGCACGCGAGCGCTCGGGCAGTTCGTCGCGACGCGACTGCATGACCTCGACCGATGCCGCGAGGGTCATCAGCGGCGAGCGGAGCTCGTGGCTCACGTTCGATGCGAACCGGACGTCGCGGTCGACGCGGTCCTGCAACGAGCGCGCCATGTCGTTGAAGGCGCTGGTCAGCGCACGGAGGTCGGGATCGTCGGTGGCCTCGAGGCGGGTGTCGAGGCGGCCGTCGGCGATGGCGCGCGCAGCCTGCGCGGCGTTCGACAGCGGGCGGACGGCGCCGCGCGAGGCCGACATCGCGAGGATGGCGCCGACCGCGGCGGTG
>JBIIHV010000131.1:0-5412 GCA_044235415.1 Ilumatobacteraceae bacterium
GCCGTCCGGTCCCTGCATCACGGTGCGGAAGATGCCGCCGGGGCGAGCGTCGATCTCTGCCTCGGAGGTGGCCCACGGTGCGGGGGTGAACCACTTCACGAGCAGGTCGGCATCAGTCCAGCCGCGCCACAGGTGTGCGGGCGGCACGGGGACGATCCGTTCGAAGGACAGGTCTCTCGCATCCGCACCGGTCATAGCGGGAAGTCTTCCACGGCGTCCGCCACGACCCGCTCCCGTCAGGCTTCCGAGCCCCCTCGGGCGAGCAGGTCTTCCTTCCACGAGCGAAAGCGAACATGGTGCGTTCCGGTCGGCCCCGTGCCCGAGGCAGACCCGTCGGGGAGGAGCCGCAGCGTGCACTGGATGTCGGTGTCGTCGGCACGGCACGCGAAGTAGCGGGCGTCACCGTCCGACGCGGGTCCGGCGCGCCACAGCAGCCAGGCGCCGATGCGTCGCTTGTATTCGGCGACGGGGCGGCCCGGCAGGTCGTCACCCAGCGTGCGCAGCTCCACGGGAGCCTCCACCCACGCCGTGGCCGGGATATTGCGGTCGCGCACCGGCGTGGGCGGCAAGTCGGCCGTGTGCACCGGCGTGTCGTCCACGGGTCGTTCGTCGTAGCGCACTGGCTGACTCCGGTCGCTACAGCAGGCCGAGCACGAGTCCCGCGAGCGCGGCGTGGTACGTGACCATGATCGCGACCGGGTGCCATCGACGGGCGGCGACGAACCGCGACTCGGCAATCAACGAGTCGGACACCATGAAGGAGGCCGCACCCGCCGCGGCAACGGGCGCGCCCGACCCCGCCGCTGCCACCGCCATCACGGCGATGAGCAGCATGTAGACCGCCACCGGAACGACGAGCGCGCTCCTGCCAGAGCGCCGCAACGCACCGATGTACCGGCGCGCCAGCAGCGCGGCGACCGGGCCGGCGACCACGACTCCCGCCACGAGACCCCGGGCACTCAGCCCACCCGCGACGAAGCTCGCGGCGAACAGCACCTGCGCAACGGCAAACGACGCGAGCCCCGGCACGAACGCGTCCCGGGGGAGCATGAGGAACACGTCACCCGCGACGCAGCACACGAGCGCCACGAGCAGCAGCACCCACGCCGCTCCGTGCTCGACATCGAGCGTCGCCGCGGCGGCGAAAAATGTGGCCGTGGCGGCGGGCTTCGCCATGTACTCCAGGCGCGACGATCCGCGCGCAACCGCGACCCAGTCGAGCACGGCGAACACGGCGGCAAGCACGAGGAACGACGACGGTGCGGCGGACACCCGCGCAGTCTCGCACGCCGTGCAAGGATGCCGACCATGCGCCGCCGCCGGTTCACGCCGCTGCTTACGATGACCGCGATCGTCGCATCGTCGTGCACCGGCAACTCTGCGGCGGTCGTTCCGCCGGAATGCCCGCAGGACGACTTCCTCGCCACCGTGCAGCAGTACGTCACCGGATCGGCGTTCATCGACACCCCGTGGGAGCCTGCACCGGACACCGACCTGGCAGCAGCGCTTGATGCAGGCGGCGTCGCGTGCTCGTACGGCATCCAAGAGGCCGAGGTCGGCGCAACGGTGCTCTGGGTTCCGTCTGCTGCCGCCTTCGAGTCCCGTCGGGCCGTCTGGGAGGCCGACGGCCAGGAGCGCGTGGACGTGCCCGGTTCCCGCGAGGCATGGGCACTACGCGAGTCGGTTGGCACGGAACGGCACCTCTGGGCGCTCAACCTGCTCGTCGACGGCGCGTGGATCCAGATCAACGCGACGTTCCTCTCCGACCTCGACGAGGCGCAGCCGCTCGTCGATGCCGCGATCGCCGTCCTCTCCGACTAGCGGAAACCCGCTCCGTCAGGCAATCCGGCGCGCCAGCTTGCTTCCCACCCGGCCGATGAAGACGGCGCCAAGCGCCGTACCCACTGCGCCCGCCACGTCAGAGAGCGCGTCCCGAAGCACGGAAGCGGCGTAGGGCCCGAGATCCTTGACCGTCTCGACGGTTTCGGACGTCGACGTCCGGCTGAGGATGAACGCCGCAACGAAGCACACCCACCACCACGGAATGAGGCGGCTCGACGGCAGCGACTTCCAGTCGCCCCTCACCCAGCCATCGGTGCGGTCCGCATCGGCGATGCGCTGGTGTTCGGCAAACACCTGGGGCGTCGAGATGAAGTTGGCGAACGGAATGAACCACACCCAGATGCACCACTTTCGCGAGTACTTCCGGGCCCCCGGCACCGCGAGCAGGCTGGTCGTGGCGGTGTGGGCCTTGGCGAGCCACACGATCAGCAGCACGAAGATGGCCGGCCAGATGAGGCCCTGCACACCCGCGACAATGTTGTAGGTGTCCTCAACGGCGACGAGGTCGTCGAGCGCGAGGTCACCACCTCGCCACGACTCGATGGCCGCCCAATACGCCAGCCCAACGCCCACCATGACGGCGCTGACGGCGACGTAGACCCACATGAGCCCGCGCACCCACCCCGTCAGTGCGGGTGCGAGGAGCACGTTCGTCGCCCCGGGCGGAGCCGGCGGAGGCGGGGGCAGCTGGCTCCCCGTCATCGACGACGGCGGGTACCACCGACCGTCACTTGCGAGCCACCAGTCGTCTCCCTGCGGTGCGTCGGACATGTCCACCGTTCTAGCCCGAGGGTGTCCCATGAGGCCGGTATTCCTGACTGATGCAAACCTTGGACGAAGTCCGGATTCGCCGCTATCCTCTCCCATTGATGCCGACCCCACACGCCGAGCTTCTGCGCCAGTACGGCCTCCACGTGACGGCCCAGCGGCTCGCGGTGCTGCGCGCCGTCGCGGATCTGCCCCATGGCACCGCGGACGCCATCACCGAGCACGTCCGCGACGAGATCGGCACCGTGTCGCGCCAGGCCGTCTACGACGCCCTCAACGTGCTCGCCGACCACGGGGCGCTTCGCCGGATCCACCCCGCCGGCTCGCCCGCGCGGTTCGAGGACCGGGTCGGCGACAACCACCACCACCTGATCTGCCGCGAGTGCGCTCGCGTGCTCGACGTCGACTGCGCCGTCGGGTACGTGCCGTGCCTCGAGGCGTCGAATGACCACGGCTTCGCCATCGACGAGGCCGAGGTCGTGTACTGGGGCACCTGCCCCGAGTGCCGTCGCGCGGGCGCGTCCCGCTCGACGGATGCGGCACCCGCCGCGAACCGATAGCAACCCAACAGCAAGGAGCAACACACGTGAGCAACGAAGGCAAGTGCCCCTTCTCGGGCGGCGCCGTGACGTCGAACGACATGGGCACCACCAACAGCAAGTGGTGGCCGAACCAGCTGAACCTGAAGGTCCTCCACAACAACCCCGTCGAGGGCGACCCGATGGACCCCGACTTCGACTACGCCGCGGCGTTCGAGTCGCTCGACCTCGACGCGGTGGTCAAGGACCTGACCGACCTCATGACCGACTCGAAGGAGTGGTGGCCGGCGGACTACGGCCACTACGGCCCGTTCATGATCCGCATGGCGTGGCACGCCGCGGGCACCTACCGCATCGGCGACGGCCGCGGCGGCGCGGGCGCCGGCATGCAGCGCTTCGCGCCGACCAACTCGTGGCCCGACAACGGCAACCTCGACAAGGCCCGCCGCCTGCTGTGGCCGGTCAAGCAGAAGTACGGCAACAAGCTCTCGTGGGCCGACCTCATGATCCTCGCGGGCAACGTCGCGCTCGAGTCGATGGGCTTCAAGACCTTCGGCTTCGCCGGCGGCCGCGCCGACGTGTGGGAGGCGGACGAGACCTACTGGGGCAACGAGACCACCTGGCTCGGCGACAACCGCTACACCGGCGACCGTGAGCTCGAGAACCCGCTCGCCGCGGTGCAGATGGGCCTCATCTACGTCAACCCGGAGGGCCCGAACGGCAACCCCGACCCGGTGGCGTCGGCCCGCGACATCCGCGAGACCTTCGGCCGCATGGCGATGAACGACGAGGAGACCGTCGCCCTCGTGGCCGGCGGCCACGCGTTCGGCAAGGCCCACGGCGCCGGCGACGCGAAGCAGGTCGGACCGGAGCCCGAGGCGGCGCCGATCCAGGCGATGGGCTTCGGCTGGATCAACTCGATGGGCGAGGGCCACGGCGTGGCCACCATCACGAGCGGCATCGAGGGCGCGTGGACGACCAACCCCACCAAGTGGGACGTCGAGTACCTCAGCATCCTCCTCAACAACGAGTGGGAGCTGACCTCCAGCCCGGCCGGCGCCAAGCAGTGGAAGCCGAAGGGCGGGGCAATGGCCACGGCCGTGCCGGACGCGCACGACCCGAGCAAGCGCCACGCGCCGATGATGACCACCGCAGACCTCGCGCTGAAGTTCGACCCGGAGTACGCGAAGATCTCGCGCCGCTTCCTCGACAACCCGGAGCAGTTTGCCGACGCCTTCGCGCGCGCGTGGTTCAAGCTGACCCACCGCGACATGGGCCCGAAGGCGCGCTACCTCGGCAAGCTCGTGCCGTCCGAGGACCTCATCTGGCAGGACCCGATCCCGGCGTCCACCACGAAGGTCACCGGCGCGGACCTGGCGGCGCTGAAGACCGCGATCCTCGACTCGGGCCTCACGGTCTCCGAGCTCGTCTCGGTCGCATGGGCCTCGGCGTCCACCTTCCGCGGCACCGACAAGCGGGGCGGCGCCAACGGCGCGCGCATCCGCCTCGCGCCACAGAAGAACTGGGAGGCGAACGAGCCGGTGCAGCTGACCCGCGTGCTCGACGTGCTGGAGGCCGTGCGCAAGCGGTCGGGCAAGTCGATCTCGATGGCCGACATGATCGTGCTGGCGGGCTGCGCCGCGGTGGAGAAGGCGGCGAAGGACGCCGGCTTCCCCGTCGAGGTGCCGTTCACCCCGGGTCGCGGCGACGCGACGGCGGAGCAGACGGACGCCGAGTCGTTCGCGGTGCTCGAGCCCACGCACGACGGGTTCCGCAACTACCTGCGCCCCGGCCACGCCATCCCGACCGAGCGCCTGCTGCTGGAGAAGGCCAACCTGCTCACGCTGACGGCACCCGAGATGACGGTGCTGATCGGCGGCATGAGGGCCCTCAACGCCAACCACCAGCGCTCCAGCCACGGCGTGCTCACGTCGCGGCCCGGCCTGCTCACCAACGACTTCTTCGTCAACCTGCTCGCGATGGACGTGCAGTGGGTGCCGACGGACAAGTCCGAGGAGCTGTTCGAGGGCCGCGACCGCTCCACCGGCGCGGTGAAGTGGAGGGCCACGCGCAACGACCTCGTCCTGGGATCGAACTCGCAGCTGCGGGCGGTCTCGGAGGTCTACGCGCAGGACGACAACAAGGAGAAGTTCGTCCGCGACTTCGTCGCAGCCTGGTCGAAGGTGATGGACCTCGACCGGTTCGACGCGCGCTGACCCAACCCCGAGACGCAGAAGGCCGCCGGTGGCACCTGCCCCCGGCG
>JBIIHV010000132.1:0-5409 GCA_044235415.1 Ilumatobacteraceae bacterium
GCGGTGTCGATCGACGGGTCCGGTCCGAATCCGAACCACCGAAAGAGCGAGTGTGCCGTGCTGCCGGCGACGACGAGAAGAAGCGAATAGCCGAGGACGATGGACAGCACCACCTGCAGCCACACGCTGGCGGTTCGTCTGGACATCATTGCCGAACGCCGTTCCGCTGCTGCGGCCGCGCGACCAGTGCGGTCAGCTGACGACGTGCGACCCGGAAGATCTCATCGGTGCGCGTGGTCCTCCCGAGGATGAGCGCCCCCTCGACCACGGCGATGCAGAGCGACGCGTAGTCGGCTGCCTCCGTCCTGCTCACCCCCGTCCGGACGAAGGCCTCGGTCAGCGAGGACGTCCACGTCTCGAAGACGGCGCGTGCCGCGTCACGGAGACTCGTCTCACCCCCTGCCCCGAGGCTCGTCGCCGCGACGGCGCACCCCCGGTCGAAGTTCCCGCCTACGAGGAGGGCCCTCCATCCCTCGATGAAGGCGTCGATCACTTCCTCTGGCTTCTCGACCGGGAGGTTGTCGATGATCGACGCCACCGATGCGCCGATGGACGTCACCGCGTCGCGGATGAGCTCCGACTTCCCCCCTGGGAAGTGGTGGTAGATCGATCCCCGCGGGGCGTTGGTGGCCTCGATCAGGAGGGCAAACGACGTCCCGTGCACTCCATGGGCAGCCAGGAGCCCGATTGCGCCCTGGACCATGTCGCTGCGCACGTCTCTGCGGTTCATTTGACTATGACGACCCTCATAACTAGGCTGTATGACGACCAGCATAGTTCTGGAGGAACGAGATCGTGATGAAGGCGCTGATGTTCCGCGGTCCGATGGACCTCGGGTGGGAGGACGTCGAGGCACCGAGCATCCTCGGCCCGCGCGACGCCCTGGTGAGGCCGTTGGCCGTCGCGCGATGCGACCTCGACCCCGCGATCGCCATCGGCTTGTACCCGATGAAGGGTCCCTTCGTGATGGGACACGAAATGGTCGGCGAGGTCGTCGGGCTCGGCGACGCGGTGGCGGGGTTCAGCCCGGGCGACCGCGTCATCGTTCCGTTCCAGCTCAGTTGCAGTGCGTGCGAACCGTGCAGGCGCGGCCTCACCAACGCGTGCTCCGAGGTCGCATCGGGGACCGCGTTCGGACTCGGGCCGCACGGCGGAGTCGATCTCGGCGGTGCGCTCGCCGAGCGCGTCCGCGTGCCCTGGGCCGACGTCATGTTGATCGCGCTCCCCGGCACCCTCGACCCCATCGCGGCGGCGGGGATACCCGACAACGTGTCGGACGGCTACCGGTGCGTCGCCGGGCCGCTTCGCGAGCGGCCCGGATCGGACGTGCTCGTCGTCGGCGGACTCGCACCGTCGGTCGGTCTGTATGCGGTGATGTCGGCGGTCGCCCTCGGTGCGCGCTCCGTCGTCTACGTCGACGACGACGCGGAGCGCATCGGTCTCGCCGCGTCCCTGGGCGCGGACGTCGTCGATGCGAAGGGCGTCTGGGCCGACCTGCGACTCGATCGGAAGTTCCCCGTGGTCGTCGACGCAAACGTCCTTGATGCCGGTCGCAATCTTGCGTTCCGTTCAGTGGAGCCGTGCGGAACCGTGACCAGCGTGTCGGGCGGAGCGGGCGCCATGTCGTCGCTGCCGTTGCAGAAGATGTACAACAAGGGAGTCCGATACGAGATCGGACGCGTGCACGCCCTCGCGACGGCGAGGCCCGTCCTCGATCTCGTCGCCAACGGCACGCTCGATCCCGCCCGACTCGTGACGTCGGTCGTCCCCTTCAGCGAGGCAGCCGCGGGCATGACCGCGCCCGGCACCAAGGTCGTCTTCGTCAACGACCTCACTTGATCCAACCCTGAAAGGAAGCACCCCGTGTCGACGTCGAGAGACCCGATAGTCGCCATCGTTCGCGTCCCCCTGCCGAGGTTCGCGCCGAAGTGGCTCGTGCGCCGGAAGATGAGGGCGACCATCGACCTCTACTCGTCGATTCCAGGGCTGGAGTTCAAGCTCTTCACGTTCGAGAAGGACAGCGGCGACTTCGGCGGCATCTACACCTGGCGGGACCGCGGCTCTGCCGACGAGTGGTTCAACCCGGAATGGTTCGAACGGGTCAGGCGCGAGCGCGGCAGCGAGGCCGACGTGCGGTTCTTCGAGGCGCCCGTGTCGATCGACAACGTCACGGGAGGCGTCCCGGCCTCCACGGGCGGCCGACACGTGGCGACCCTCGTGCAGATCCCGGTTCCACCGGGGGTCACCAACGACCTCGTTCGTGCCGGCTTCGCCGGTGCGGAGGAGACGTACCGCAACGTGAAGGGGCTCCTGCGCAAGAACTTCATCATCGGAGAACGGGGCACGTTCGGCGGGGTGTATCTGTGGGACTCGATGGCGAGTGCTCGGACGTGGTTCGACGACCAATGGCGCCAACGGGTGATCGACACCTACGGCAACCCTCCGGCCGTCGAGTGGTTCGAGGCTCCCATCGTCCTTCCGTCGAGGAAGTGATCCGGCACGGCCGAGGGTTCAGGCCGAGATCAACAGGATCGCCATCGTGCATTCGATCACGAGGCCGGCGACGTTCTCCTTGGAGCGTGAACGGTCGATGGCGAAGGAGAGTGCGCGCGCAAGGAATGCTCCAGCCCACGCCGCTCCGAGCACGAACGCGGCGTCGCTGCTGGCGATCAGCACGACCGCAAGGCCGGCACCGATGAAGAGTCCGCCGTACGTCGCGCGGACCTCGGAGGTTCCGAGCCGACCCGGAACCTGCAGTCCGATCGTCTGGCTGACCTGCCGTGGCCAGATCAGGCCGAGGCATCCGGCGAGGATCGAGAAGATGGCGCCGACGTATCCCGTTGCATTCACATGGACAGTGTTTCACGGGATCCTGCGGCCGCGCCGCGTGCTCGCCACGGCCGAGCCGAGATCCCGTTGCACGTGTCATGTCGGCGGCTCACAGCAACAGATTCCTGAATATGGGACCATGTCGGCATGAGCAACCGCACCACGGACCGCCGGATGTGCGCGCGATGAACGATCGCCGGACGATCAGGGCCGTGGTCGGCAACGACCACACGGAGATCTATCCGCTGCCAGATGACGTCGCCGTCGAGCGCGACGTGATGGTCCCGACCAGGCAGGGGCCGCGCCTCGCTGCCAACGTGTTCCGTCCCACGGAGGGTGGGCCGTGGCCGGTCATCATGTGCTGCACCGCCTACGGCAAGGACCTCCATCCGCTTGAGTACGCGCTCGCGGGGCGGGGCCCTGCCAACCGCTCGATCGGCCTCGACATGGGCGACATGCGGGTGAGCGAGGCGACGCCGTTCGAGGCCGCCGATCCGGGCTACTGGGTGCCGCATGGTTTCGTCGTCGTCCATGTCGACGCCCTCGGTTCGGGGAAGTCCGAGGGCGCCCCGGCGCTCGGTCTCGGCGACGCCGTGGTCGGTGCGTTCTGCGACGCGGTCGAATGGGCGGCCGACCAGCAATGGAGCACCGGCAAGGTCGGTTTGAACGGCGTGTCGTATCTCGCTGCGGTGCAGTGGAGGATCGCCGCGTGCCGCCCCCGCGGCCTCGCGGCGATCGTGCCGTGGGAGGGATTCACCGACGTGCTGACCGACGTGGTCACCCACGGGGGAATCCCCGAGACGGCGTTCTTCCCGTGGTGGATGTCGGGGGAGAAGAGCGCGTCGCCGGCCGACGACGGAGGACCGTTCTTCGCGTGCGAGAAGCCGTCGGTCAACCCCGGGCCCCTCGCGGTCTTCGAGGGCCTGCCGCTCGGCGTGACGCCGGACCGGAGCGACTTCCCGGTGGGGGCGGTCGACTTCGCGGCGATCGAGGCGCCGCTCCTCACCTGCGGGTCGTGGTCGGCGCAGGGGTTGCACTCCCGCGGAGCGCTGAACGGCTTCGCCCGCGCCGCATCGAGGCACAAGCACCTGTACACGCACGGCCGCCACGAATGGACGGTGTCGAACGGCGCCGACGCGCTCGACTACCAGCGGCGGTTCTACGAGCGATACCTGTGCGATCGCGACGTCCCGGTTCCCGCCGTCCGGTTGGAGGTGCGGCGCTCCCTCGAGGACTACGAGGTCAGACACGACGGGCAGTTCCCGCCGTCGGGCGCGGTGGCAACGGCCCTCTACCTCGATCCCGCGAACGGCAGCCTCACGACGGAGCGGCCACCGACCGCGTCGTCGGCCTCGTACTCCAGCCAGGCGGCCGACGGTCGGCTCGTCTTCCACCGCGACTTCACGGAGGACACGGAGATCTCCGGGCCGATGGCGCTGCGCTGCTTCATGGCGACCGACTCGGGCTTCGACATGGACCTGTTCGTCGGTGTCAGGAAGATCGGGAGCGACGGACGCGAGGTCGAGTTCTGGAACCGCCTGTCGAGGAGGGACATCGTCACGCGCGGCTGGCTACGGGCGTCGCGGCGACCCGACCCCGCGTCGGTGGGCGATTCGCTCTCGCCCGCCGCCGACTACGACCGTGAGCGGCCCGTCGTGCCGGGCGAGGTGATCGAGCTCAACGTCGAGATCCTCCCTTCGAGCACGTGGTTCGAGGCCGGATCGTCGCTCGTCCTCGAGATTCGTGGGCGTGACATCGTGGAACTGCCGAACTTCCAGCACCACCGCATCTTCAACTGCGGCAGGCACACCGTCTTCGCGGGGGGCGAGTTCCCGTCGAGGCTTCTCGTTCCGGTGGTCCACCGGAGCTGAGTCGACGGGATCGGTGAAACCCGGGGCGCATTGACCTTGACAATGTCAAGGTCGCTTTCTAGTGTGACGTCAGGTACGCCAATCACCGAGAACCAAAGGAGCGACCGATGTCCGATGCCGCGCGCTGGATGATCGCATTTGCGTTCATCTCCCTCCCGACGATTGCGTTCGGGGGCTACTTCCTGCTCTCGATCCTGCGTCGTCGGGCCGGAACCGAGGGGATCACGGCCGAACAGAACCGGTACTTCCGGGCCGGGCACGCCCACGCCGGCGTGCTCGTCACGCTCTCCATCATCGGGCAACTGGTGCTCGACGAATCGCGCCTCGGCGAGGGCGCGGCGTGGACATTGCGCATCGCGCTGGTTGCCGCGCCACTGCTCGTGTCCGGGGGCTTCTTCGGTGGCGCACCGCGCACCGAGGGAGCACCCGCCGCGCCCCTCATCCGGCTCGTTCCGGTCGGCGCAGTGCTGTTCAGCCTCGCCGCGCTCGGCGTTGGCATCGGCCTCGTCATCCCGGAGTAGCCGCCCCGGGGTCGGGCCGGGCGTCAGTCGAGCCCGAGCAGCTGCCGGCCGAGCATGTCGGTCAGTGCCGCAAAGTGCGTGCCGGGGTCGGTGAACACGGTGTCCACGTGGCCGAAGACCTCGAGGCTGATCGCGCCGAACAGCGCCTCCCACGCGGCGAGTCCCGCGAGCAACGGGGCGTCGGGCAC
>JBIIHV010000133.1:0-5404 GCA_044235415.1 Ilumatobacteraceae bacterium
ACTTCTGGCGGGCGTATGCCGGCTTCGACGAGCGGGCTGCACGCGCCTGTGAGGCGTTCCTGTCGAAGGTGATCGACGTCGGGCGCTACCCGCTCCGACGACTCCCCTCCACGACGGCCTCCGAGACGGCCAAGGTGCTGGAGAACGCCTACCGCGCCGCGAACATCGCTTTCGTCGACGAATGGGGACGGTTCGCCGAGCGCGCCGGCGTCGATCTCTTCGAGGTGATCGACGCCATCAGGGTGCGCCCCACGCACAGCAACATCCGCCAACCCGGCTTCGGCGTCGGTGGCTACTGCCTCACGAAGGACCCGGTCTTCGCGGAGATCGCCGCCCGCGACGTGCTCGGCATCGGCGAGCACGAGTTCCCGATGAGCGAACTCGCGATGTCGATCAACCGTGCCATGCCGGTGCGCGCGCTCGACCTCCTGACGGAGCGGGCCGGGACGGTGCACGGCCGGCGCATCGCACTCGCCGGCATCTCCTACCGGCAGGACGTCGCCGACACCCGCTATTCGCCATCGCAGGCGTTCGTCGAGGAGGCCGAGCGGCGCGGCGCGTCGGTGCTGTGCCTCGATCCGCTCGTGACCCACTGGGACGAGCTGGACCGGCCGGTGTCGGGCGACTTCGCGTCGTGCCCCGACGTCGACGCCGTGGTGTTCGCCGTGCCGCACCGCGAGTTCCGGGCCATCGAGCCGCGCACGTGGCTCGATGGGCGCCGCCCCATCGTGCTCGACGCGAACGACTGCCTCACGGCGGCGCAGCGCGACGCCTTCGCCGCCGCCGGCTGCACCGTCGCGTCGGTCGGCCGGGGAAGCACCGAGCCGCTGTGAAGGTCCTGATCACCGGAGGCGCGGGCTTCGTCGGCGTCCATCTCGCGGGTGCGCTCGTCGACGGCGGCGCGGACGTCACCCTCGCCGACAACTTCGCGCGCGGCGTGCAGGATGCGACGTTCCAGCAGCTGCTCGCCCGGTCCGGCGTGCGGGCGCAGGAGGCCGACCTGCTGTCGCCCGGGTTCGCCGGTGCCGTCGACCGCGACTTCGACGCGATCTTCCACCTTGCGGCGATCATCGGCGTGCGGCACGTGCTCGAGCGCCCATACGACGTGCTCGCAGACAACGCGGCGATGACCGTGCACGCCATCGAGGCTGGCCGGTGCCAGCGCGCGCTGCAGCGGGTCGTGTTCAGCTCGACGTCCGAGATCTACGCGGGGTCGCTCGTGCACCTGCCGTCGATGGCGGTGCCCACGCCCGAGACCACGCCCATCGCCCTCACCGATCTCTCCGCCCCGCGCACCTCGTACATGCTCTCCAAGGCGTTCGGCGAGGCGCTCTTCCACCACTCCGGCCTGCCCGCGACGTCCGTGCGGCTGCACAACATCTACGGCCCGCGCATGGGCATGTCGCACGTCATCCCCGAGCTGCTCCACAAGGCGTGGCGCGCCTCCGACGGCGACGAGCTCACCGTCGCCAACCTCGGCCACCGCCGCACGTTCTGCTACGTCGCCGACGCGGTACGCATGCTCGTCGCCATCCTCGGCGCCCCCGCCACGTCCGGCGAGGTGCTGAACATCGGCAACTCGAGCCCGGAGGTGACGATCGGAGAAGTCGCCGAGACGGTCGTGTCCGTCGTCGGGCGGCGCATGTCCGTCGTCGCGGGGCCCGACACGCCGGGCTCGCCCGCACGACGGTGCCCCGACGTGTCGCGGCTGACCGCGCTCACCGGCGTCGTCGGCACCACCTCGCTCGCCGACGGCATCCGCGCCACGTTCGAGTGGTACCGCGAGCACGCCTTCACGGGCGACGGCCCCGTCGCCCGATGATCCCACTCGCGATCCCCAACATGGCGGGCAACGAGGCCCGCTACCTCGCCGAGTGCGTCGCCACCAACTTCGTCTCGACCGTGGGCCCGTTCGTCGGACGCTTTGAGGAGCACGTCGCCTCCGCGAGCGGTGCCCGCGGCGCGGTGGCCACCAGTTGCGGCACCACCGGCCTGCACGTCGCGCTCGTCGCGCTCGGCGTGCGCCGCGACGACCTCGTGATCGTGCCGTCGTTCACCTTCATCGCGACCGCCAACGCGGTCGCCCACGCCGGCGCGACGCCGTGGCTGCTCGACGTGCACCCGGACACGTGGACGCTCGATCCGCGGCGGCTCGGCGACGCGCTCGACCTCGAGACGGTCCGCGGCGACGACGGCAAGCTCGTCCACGTGCGCACCGGACGACGCGTGTCCGCAATCGTGGTCGTCCACACCTTCGGCACGCCCGCCGACATGGACGAGGTCGCCGCGGTCGCCCAGGCGCACGGGCTGCCGCTGCTCTCGGACGCCGCCGCCGCACTCGGCGCGGAGTACAAGGGGCGACCGATCGGACGGCTCGGCGCCGACCTCACGATGTTCTCGTTCAACGGCAACAAGACCGTCACCGCCGGTGGCGGCGGCGCCGTCGCCGGCGACGACGACGAACTGCTCGGCCGCGTGCGCCACCTCAGCACCACCGCACGCGTCGGCGCCAACTACGACCACGACGAGGTCGGCTTCAACTACCGCATGACCAACCTGCAGGCCGCGGTCGGGTGCGCGCAGATGGAGCTGCTCGACCGCTTCGTCCGCCGCAAGCGCGAGATCCGCCGTGCCTACGTCGAGGGGCTCGCCGGCATCGACACGGTCGAACCGTTCCCCGTGCCTGACTGGGCCGAGAGCGCCTGCTGGTTCTCCGGCTTCGTGACCGATCCGGAGACGGCCGACCGCGTCCGTGCCGCGCTGAACGACGAGGGCATCGACGCGCGGCCGACGTGGAAGCCGATGCACCTCCAGTCGCCGTATGCGGACGCGCCGCGCTCGGACGTGTCGGTCTCGGACCGGATCTGGCGGCGGATCGTGACGCTGCCGTGCTCGACCGGCATCACCGACGACGAACTCGCCGTCGTCGTGGGCGCGGTCAGGCGCACGCTGCCCCAATAGCCTGACCAGCCGTGGCCACCGCTCGCCGGGTGTGCGTCGTGACGGGCACCCGGGCCGACTACGGGCACCTGTACTGGGTGCTCCGGGAACTCGACGCCGATCCGCGCACCGACCTCCAGTTGGTCGTCACGGGCGCACACCTGATGGAGCGCTTCGGCGCCACGGTGCGGCAGATCGAGGACGACGGCTTCGTCGTCGTCGCGCGGGTGCCGATGGACCTGTCCGACGACTCGCCGCTCGCGGTCGCCGGCGCGCTCGCCGCCGCCACGTCGGGGCTGGCGGATGCGTTTGCGCAGTTGCAGCCCGACGTCGTCGTGCTGCTCGGCGACCGGTACGAGGAACTCGCGGCGGCGCAGGCCGCGCTGATCCTCGGTATCCCCGTCGCGCACCTGCACGGCGGCGAGACCACGGAGGGCGCGTTCGACGAGGCGATCCGCCACTCGGTGACGAAGATGTCGCACCTCCACTTCGTCGCAGCCGAGGAGTACGGGCGCCGGGTGCGCCAACTGGGCGAGGATCCCGCCCGGGTGCACGTCGTCGGCGCGCCGGGGCTCGACCATCTCCGCCGCACCGAGCTCGCCGGCCGCGACGAGCTGGAGGAGTTCCTCGGCATCGCGCTCGTCGCGCCGGTCCTGCTGGTGACGTACCACCCGGAGACGCTGGGCGACGACGGCGGCCGTGCGGGCCTCGGTGCGCTGCTCGGCGCGATCGACGACCTCGGCGCCGCGACCGTCGTCGTCACCGGCGTCAACGCCGATCCCGGCCATGGTCCGCTGTCGGCCGCGCTCCACGACTTCGTCGCCGTCGATCCTGCGCGCCGCCGCATGGTCGAGTCGCTCGGCCAGCGCCGCTACCTCGGGCTGATGGCGATCTGCGACGCGGTGGTCGGCAATTCGTCGAGCGGCCTGATCGAGGCGCCAGCCCTGCGAGCACCGACGGTGAACGTCGGCGACCGCCAGAAGGGCCGCCTGCGCGCCGCGTCGGTCGTCGACTGCGGGCCCGAGCGCGGCGGGGTCGCGGCCGCACTGCGACGGGTGCTCGACCCCGCGTTCCGCGCGTCGCTGCCCGGGCAGCCCTCGCGCTACGGCATCGGCGACGCCGCGGTGCGCATCCGCGAGGTGCTCGCGACGACAGACTTGACCGGCATCACCATGAAGCACTTCCACGACTGGAGCGAGCCGTCGTGACCGGCCGACCCTTCGTCATCGCCGAGGCCGGCGTGAACCACAACGGCTCCGTCGACCGCGCGCTCGCCATGGTGGACGTCGCCGCCGAAGCCGGCGCCGACGCCGTGAAGTTCCAGACGTTCACTGCCACCGCGATGATCGCGGCGCACGCGCCGAAGGCCGACTACCAGGTGCAGGCGACGGGATCCGCGCAGAGCCAGCAGGAGATGATCGCGGCGCTGGAGCTGTCGGCCGATGCGCACCGGCAGATACGGGACCGGTGCGCGGAGCGCGGCATCGAGTTCCTCTCGACGCCGTTCGACCACGGCAGCCTCGTGCTCCTCGTCGACGGCCTCGGCATGCGGACCATCAAGGTGCCGTCGGGCGAGGTCACCAACGCGCCCTTCCTCCTCGAGGTCGGGCGGCGGGCGGAGCGGGTCATCCTCAGCACGGGCATGTGCACGCTCGACGAGGTGCGCGCTGCGCTGAAGGTGCTGTCGTGTGCGTTCGACGCGTCGCGCGGCGGCGCCCCCGACCGCGCGACGGTCGCATCGCCGCTCGACGCCGCCGACCGCACCCGTCTGGACGGACGCGTCACCGTGCTGCAGTGCACGACCGAGTATCCCGCTCCGGTGGCGGAGGCGAACCTGCTCGCCATGGTGGCGATGCAGGAGGCGTTCGGCCTGCCGATCGGCTATTCCGACCACACCGTCGGCTCGGTCGCCGCCGTCGCGGCCGTCGCCCTCGGCGCGACGATGATCGAGAAGCACTTCACGCTCGACCGGACGCTTCCCGGCCCCGACCACGCGGCGTCGCTCGAACCCGCCGAGCTCGCCGCGTACGTCGCGGCGGTGCGCGACGCGCGGGCCGCACTCGGTAGTGCGACCAAGTCGCCGTCGGCGTCGGAGGCGAAGAACATTCCGATCGCGCGCAAGAGCGTCGTCGCCAGCCGGCCCATCGCCGCCGGCGAGGTGCTCGGCCCCGACAACATGACGACGAAGCGTCCCGCGACCGGGCGCGACCCCTTCGACTACTTCGAACTGCTGGGCACCGTGGCACCGCGCGACTACGGGACGGACGAGTTGCTGTGAGCGGCACGATCGTCGTCGGCGCCGGCGGACACGCAAAGGTCGTGGCCGAGGCGCTCGCAGCGGCGGGCCGTCCGGTGCGCGGATTCGTCGACCCGTCGGTGCCGGTCGGCACGACCATCGTGCACGGCGCGGTGCTCGGTGACGACGCGTGGCTCGCCGCGGTGCCTGCGCACGAACGGATGGTCG
>JBIIHV010000134.1:0-5399 GCA_044235415.1 Ilumatobacteraceae bacterium
CGATGAGGTCGTCGAAGTCGGCGACCTGCCGCGTCCGCTTGACCTCCACGTACCGCGCGTAGAGCTCGGCCACTTCGGCGGCGGGGGCGGGTGGCTCGCGGCGCGCCTCGCGGACGGCCCTCGGGTAGTCGGCCGGCGCGACCATGCGGGCGTGGGCCCAGTCGATCTCGACCAGCAGGTCGCGCGGGCGCGACGCGAGGCGGTGGCGGCCCGCGGCGGCCACGGCGAGGGCGGTCCGGTTGTGCGCGATGACGGGCGCTGGCCCGTCGGAGTGGCGCCGCAGCAGCGAGAGGGCCGTGGCATGGAAGGTGCCGATGGTCGGCCGACCGTGCCGCATGACGCCGAGCGCGGCGAGCCGCCGCCGTAGTTCTCCGGCGGACTCGCGCGTGAACGTGATGGCGAGCACGTGGTCGGCGCGCGCGGTGCCCTCCGCGACGCGGCGTGCGATCCGCACGGTCACCACGCGGGTCTTGCCCGAACCTGCGCCGGCATGGACGATCGTCGGCGTCGGCGGGCACAGGACGGCCTCGCGCTGACGCTCGTCGAGCGGTGCGAGGAGGGGGTCGTCGTGCACGCGCGCAGGCTAGGCGGTGGGTGCGACGGCACGGATTACGCTCGCGCCATGGCCTACTCGCGACGCAACCTCAACGAGGGTGAGGAGGTCGTCATCGACCTGCACCCGCACTGGTGGGACTTCATCCCGCCGACGGCGAGCCTCATCGGCGGCGCGGTGCTCTCTGTCGCGAGCGAACGAATCGTCGCGGTCGATCCCGCGGATGGCGCCGAGCGCGGGTTCATGGACCTCGTGGAGTGGGCGTCGTCGCGCGCGTCGTGGCTGCTCGTGCTGGTCAGTGCGATCTGGTTGGGCGTCAAGGTGGTGCAGTGGAGCCGGACGCACTTCGTCGTGACCACCCATCGGGTGATCTACCGGGAGGGCGTGATCGCCCGTACCGGGATCGAGATCCCCATCGGCCGCGTGAACAACGTCAACTTCCACCAGACCGCATTCGAGCGGATCGTCGGTGCCGGCGACCTGCTCATCGAGTCGGGTGGCGAGGACGGCCAGAGCAGGTTCTCCAACATCCGTGACCCCGAGAACGTGCAGAACCTCATCCAGCGCACGATCCGCCGCGTCGACGGCGACGGCCGCTAGGAGCGCGCGACCATGCCGCAGGCCCGCTTCCGGTCGGTCGACGGACTCGACATGTGCATCGAGTACGACACGTTCGGCGACCCCTCCCATCCGACCCTGCTGCTGATCATGGGCTACACGGCACAGATGGTGCAGTGGGACGACCGCTTCTGCGGATTGCTCGCCGACCGCGGCCTGTTCGTCGTCCGGTTCGACAACCGCGACTGCGGCCTGTCCACGAAGCTGGACGGCGCGACCGTCGACGTCAACGAGGTGATCAAGGCTGCGCTCATGGAGGAGCCGGTGCCGCCCGTCCCCTACACGCTGCGCGAGATGGCCGCCGACGCCGTCGCGCTGCTCGACCACCTCGGAGTCGCGCGTGCCCACGTGCTCGGCGCGTCGATGGGCGGCATGATCGCCCAGCACGTGGCGATCGACCACCCGGATCGCACCGCCAGCCTCATCTCGGTGATGTCGCAGCCGGGCGATCCGACCGTCGGTCAGCCCACTCCCGAGGCCGCAGCGGCGCTGCTCACGCCGCCGCCATCCGACCGCGAGGGCTACATCGCCTACTCCACGACGTGGCAGATCTGGCAGTCGCGCAGGTACCGCAGCGACGAACTGTCGCGGCGGAACGCGGCACGCGACTGGGACCGCGCGTTCTACCCGGAGGGCGGACCGCGGCAGCTCGCCGCGATCTACGCGAGCGGGAACCGTGACGAGGGTTTGTCGGTGCTGACGGTGCCGACGCTCGTGATCCACGGCCTCGACGACACGCTCATCACCCCGAGCGGCGGGGAGCGCACCGCCGAACTGGTGCCGGGCGCGACCCTGATGCTGGTGGACGACATGGGCCACGACTTCCCCGAGCCACTGTGGCCGGTGCTCGTCGACGCCATCGTGTCCCACGTGCAGCGCGCCGCATGAGCGGTCCGCTCGGGGGCTGCCGCATCGTCGAGATCGCGGGAATCGGTCCGGGCCCGTTCGCCGCGATGCTGCTCGCCGACATGGGCGCCGAGGTGGTGCGGATCGACCGACCGCAGTCGGTCCGGCCGGGCGACCAGCGGCCGAACCTCGACGTGCTGCAGCGGAGCCGCCGCAGCGCGGCGATCGACCTGAAGCACCCGGAGGGCGTGGAGGCCGTGCTGTCGCTCGTCGGGCAGGCGGATGCACTCCTGGAGGGCTTCCGTCCGGGCGTCATGGAGCGGCTCGGTCTCGGCCCCGACGCGTGCCTCGCGCGCAACCCCGCGCTCGTCTACGGGCGCATGACGGGGTGGGGGCAGGAGGGGCCGTTCGCGCGCCGGGCCGGACACGACATCGACTACATCGCGCTGGCCGGCGCACTCGCGCATTTCGCACGCGACGGCGAGGCGCCGGTGCCGCCGATGAACCTCGTCGGCGACTTCGGAGGCGGCGGCATGTTCCTCGCGTTCGGCACCGTGTGCGCGCTGCTGGAGGCGAGGCGCACGGGCCTCGGCCAGGTCGTGGACGCGGCGATGATCGACGGCACGGCCGCGCTGATGGCGATGTTCCGCGGGTTCGCGGCGATGGGTCTGTTCGACGAGGCACACCCCGGCCGAAACCTGCTCGACACGGGGGCGCACTTCTACGACGTGTACCGGTGCAGCGACGGCCGTTGGCTCGCGATCGGCGCGATCGAGCCCCAGTTCTACGCGGAGCTGCTCGATCGGCTCGGCCTCGCGGACGACGCGTCGCTCGCGCCGCAGATGGACGCCGCATCCTGGCCCGCGATGAAGGAGCGGATCGCGTCGGTCGTCGCGACCCGGACGCGCGACGAATGGGCGGCCGTGTTCGCCGACAGCGACGCGTGCGTCGCGCCGGTGCTGACGATGGGCGAGGCGCCCTCGCACCCGCACCACGTGGCGCGCGGCACGTTCACCGAGGTCGGCGGCGTGGTGCAGCACGCACCGGCGCCCCGGTTCTCCCGCACCCTGCCGGCGCAGCCCTCGCCGCCGGCGCGTGCGGGCGAGCACACGCGCGAGGTGCTCTCGTCCTGGGGCATCGACGATGCCGCGATCGGCGCGCTGCTGGCGAGCGGCGCCGCGGTGCAGGCGTAGCGGCCGTGGCGACGCTGGTGGCGTTCCACGCCCATCCCGACGACGAGAGCCTCTCGATGGGTGGCACGCTCGCGCGGGCCGCAGCCGAAGGTCACCGGACGGTGCTGGTCGTGGCGACGGGTGGTGAGCACGGACAGGTCCCCGGCGATCTCGCTGCCGGCGAGACGCTCGCCGACCGGCGCCGGCGCGAGACCGAGGCCGCGTGCGCGGCGCTGGGCGTGTCGCGGCTCGCGTGGCTCGGCTACGAGGACTCGGGGATGACGGGGTGGGCGCAGAACGCCAACCGCGGTGCGTTCGTGAACGCCGATCCGGACGAAGCGGCGGCGAGGCTCGCGGCGATCCTCGACGAGGAGCGGCCGGAGGTCTTCACGACCTACGACTGGCACGGCAACTACGGCCACCCCGACCACCTGCAGGTGCACGCGGTCGGGCACCGCGCAGCGGCCAAGTCGGGGGTCGAAGGCGTCTACGAGGTGACCATGAACCGCGACTGGTTCCGCTCGCTCGTGGCGATGGCGCGCGAGGTGGGCGTGCCGGAGACGGAGGGCTTCGCCGACTTCGACGCCGATGCCCCCGCCGACGACGGCAACCCGATGGGCGAGCCCGAGTCGGCGATCAGCCACCGCATCGAGGTGGCCGACTGGTGCGCGGCGAAGCTGCAGGCGATCGCGTGCCACGCGAGCCAGGTCACCGACGTCTCGTACTTCACGCAGATGCCGCCGGACATCTTCCGCCTCGCGTTCGGCGTCGAGTGGTTCATCCGTCGCGGCGAGACGGGTCCGCCGCGCGAGGCCTGGCTCTTCGGGTGACCCTGTATCTCGTGCGCCACGGGCGCGCAGCGGCGGGCTGGGATGCCGATCCCGATCCGGGGCTCGATGCGACGGGCCGCGAGCAAGCGCTCGGGGTCGCGGTACGGCTCGCGGGATTGCCGCCACGGCCTGTCGTCACCAGCCCGTATCTCCGGTGCCGCGAGACTGCGCAGCCGATTGCCGACCGTTGGCGGATCGTGCCCGAGGTGGTGGAGGAACTCGGCGAGATCCCGTCGCCAGAGGGCGTGCCGATGGACCGGCGCGGTGAGTGGCTCATGGGGGCGATGGCAGGCACCTGGGCGGACCTCGGTCCGCGGTGGACCGCGTACCGCGACGCGCTCCTGGCCGGCGCGCGTGCGCTGGCGTCCCGAGACGCCGTCGCATTCACCCACTTCGTCGCGATCAACGCGGTGATCGGCGCGGCCACCGGCGACGACCGCGTGATGATCCGAAGCCTCGACAACTGCTCCGTCACGATCGTGGACGTCCGCGACGACGGGAGCCTCGTGCTGCTCGAGGGTGGCGACGAGGCCGACACGATCGTCCGCTGACGCGACACGGGTCGGATGGCGGCCGGCGGGTAGGGTCGGGCGCCGTGGGAGCCGCGGAGATCTACGACCTGCACGCCAATTGGGCGTGGGTGCAGATCGTGGGCAACGGGTTGGCGGGTGCATGGGCGCTCGCTGCCCACAAGGTCGTCTCGCTCCGGTCGCGCGCGCTGTGGTGGTTCATCGGCTTCGCGCAGGTCGCGGTGTTCGTCCAGGTGATTCTCGGCGTGGTGATGGTGAGCCGGGACAAGCTCGAGTTCCCGCAGTTCCACGCCTTCTACGGATTCGTGTCGATCATCGCGGTCGCGGTGATCTATTCGTACCGCATGCAGCTCAAGGGCCGGACGTACCTGCTCTACGGGTTCGGCGGTCTGTTCCTGATGGGCCTCGGCATCCGCGCCATGCTCGTCGGCATGGGCTGAGCCGGCCGCGCGTCGCTCGAGAACCGGTTTGGCGGCCCGGCTATTCGACGGTCAGTGCGGTGTGCATCCCTGCCGAGTAGTGCGCGGGCAGGTTGCAGACGAGCTGGTACGAGCCGGGTTCGAGCGTGAGGACGAGCGACTGGGTCTCGCCGGCGGGGAACTCGCCGATCTCGTCGATCACGGTGATGCCCTCGGCGTCCTCCGGGAAGTGGTCGCCCTCGACCGGGATGCCGCCGGGCGCGATGTCCGTCTTGACGACGAGGAACTCGTGCCCGATCGTGCCGGTGTTGGCGATCTCGAAGGTCACCCGGCCCGCGGGCACCGTGCCGGCGTCCACCGACACCTTCCATTCCTTCACTTCGCCGGTGATGGTCCCGTCGGACGGGCGACTTGTCGACGTGCCACCTGCA
>JBIIHV010000135.1:0-5378 GCA_044235415.1 Ilumatobacteraceae bacterium
CGACCACGACCACGACCACGTCGACCACGACCACGACCACGACCACGACCACGACCACGACCACGACCACGACCACGACCACGACCACGACCACCACCACAACGACGTCAACGACCTCAACGACCTCAACGACCTCAACGACCGCAACCTCCACGACCATCGCCCCTACGACGACCGCGAGCCGGTCATCGGGCGGGGGCGACGACCGTCGGACGACGACCTCGACGGCGGCGACGCGGGCCGTCGCGCCGCCACCAGCGCCGACGGTGGAGGCGCGAGCCGCGGTCACGGCGCTTCCACCGTTTCCGCTCGGGCAGTCGGGTGTGAGGGGCACACTTGCACGTGAACTCGCCCGGTGGGCGTCGACGGTGCCGCCGGGATCGGTGGTCCGGTGTACGGCGGTGGGTGGCACCGCGACGGCGATCCCGACCCTCGCCCTGTCACGTGCCCGGGCGGTGTGCGCGGCCGTCGCCGCCCTCGGTCACCGCACCGTGGTTGAGGTGCTGCCGGTGCGGGCGGCCCGGGTGCGATGGCGCAGATCGGGTGCAGCCGGACCCCTGCCGGCCGACGCGCTCCGCCGCGTCCTCGTGGAGGTTGCCGACGGCACCGGTCGCTGACAGACTGGGGACGTGATCGCCCTCGTCCTGCGCCCGCTCTGCGTCGCCGGCACGGTGGTCGTAATCCCCTAGGCGCGCCGGCTTCCGCCACGCGCGCCACAGCCTCCCGCAAGGGAGGCTTTTTTGTTCCCCGAAACAGCCCACGAGCACACCGACCCAGCACAGAGACGAGGACGAGATGGCAGCCAAGGAGACCCTCACCGGGGCGCAAGCCCTGATCCGTTCGCTCGAGCAGCAGCAGGTGGAGGTCATCTTCGGCCTGCCGGGCGGCTGCATCCTCCCCGCCTACGACCCGCTGCTCGAGTCCCCGATCCGCCACATCCTCGTGCGACACGAGCAGGGCGCGGGACACATGGCGGAGGGTTACGCGCACGTCACGGGCCGACCCGGCGTCGCCATGGTCACCAGCGGCCCCGCCGCCACCAATCTCGTCACGCCGCTGTGCGATGCGTTCATGGACTCGATCCCGATGGTCGCCATCACCGGACAGGTGCCCACGGCGGCGATCGGCACCGACGCCTTCCAGGAGTGCGACACGGTCGGCATCACACGCAGCATCACGAAGCACAACGAGCTCGTCATGTCGGCCGACGACATCCCGCTCGCGATCCGGCAGGCGTTCCACCTCGCCTCGACGGGGCGGCCGGGGCCCGTGCTCGTCGACCTGCCGAAGGACGTCCTGCAGAACACGATGACGTGGCACTGGCCCAGCGACGACGAGGTCGAGGACTCGCTGCCCGGGTATAAGCCGAACCGCAAGGGCCACTCCCGGATGATCCGCGAAGCCGCACAGATGATCCTCTCGGCGAACCAGCCTGTGCTGTACGTCGGCGGCGGCATCCTCAAGGCACGGGCCGCCGAGGCGCTGCGCGAGCTGGCCGAGCTGGTGCAGATTCCCGTGGTCACGACGCTGATGGCGCGCGGGGCGTTCCCCGACGACCATCCGCTCTGCCTCGGCATGCCCGGCATGCACGGCACCGCCACCGCCGTGACGGCGATGCAGAAGTCCGACCTGCTGGTCGCGCTCGGCGCCCGGTTCGACGACCGCGTCACGGGGCGCGTCAACGGGTTCGCGCCCGACGCGCGCATCATCCACGTCGACATCGACCCTGCCGAGCAGGGCAAGGTGCGGCGCCCCGACGTGCCGATCGTCGGCGACTGCCGCCTCGTGATCGAGGAGCTGATCGCCGCGATCCGCGACCTGCGTGCGGGAGGGACGGTCCAGGCCGACCTGTCGGCGTGGCGCAGCCGCGTGAGCGGCTGGCGCGAGCAGTTCCCGCTGACCTACGAGGCGAGCGCCCCCGGCGCGGCGCTGAAGCCGCAGTACTGCCTCGAGCAGCTGCGCGACGCGGCGCCTGACGGCACGATCCTCGTCGCCGGCGTGGGCCAGCACCAGATGTGGTCGAGCCAGTACTGGCGGTTCACGGAGCCCTACACGTGGGTCAACTCGGGCGGCCTCGGCACAATGGGCTTCGCGGTGCCCGCGGCGATCGGCGCGAAGGTCGGCCGTCCCAACAAGACGGTCTGGGCGGTCGACGGCGACGGCTGCTTCCAGATGACCGCACAGGAACTGGTCACCGCGTCGCTCGAGCGCATCCCCGTGAAGATCGCGATCCTCAACAACTCGTACCTCGGCATGGTGCGCCAGTGGCAGGAGATGTTCTACGAGGAGCGCTACAGCGAGGTGTACCTGTCGACGGAGGTCCCGGACTTCGTGAAGATGGCGGAGGCCATGGGGTGCGTCGGCATCCGAGTCGAGGATCCGGCCGAGGTCGCCCCGGCGATCGACAAGGCCAATTCGATCCACGACCGGCCGGTCGTCGTCGACTTCCGCGTCGACGCCGGCGAGAAGGTGTTCCCGATGGTCGCCGCGGGCTGCAGCAACGACGAGATCATGCTCCACCCCATGCAGGGCGCGCGGCGGGAGTTCCTCCGATGAGCGGCTTCAACCCCAACGCGGGCCACGGCGACCACCAGGTCCTGTCGGTCCTCGTCCAGAACCGACCCGGCGTGCTCGCGCGCGTCGCGTCGCTCTTCGCCCGTCGCGGCTACAACATCGTCTCGCTCGCCGTCGCGCCCACCGACCGCGACGACTACAGCCGCATCTCGATCGTCGTCGACGTCGAGTCCGCGTCGATCGAGCAGATCGTCAAGCAGCTGTTCAAGCTCGTCGAGGTGGTCCGCATCCAGGAGCTCGACCCCCGCAGGTCGGTCGAGCGCGAGCTGATGATGGCCACGGTCCGCGCGTCCGCCGAGCAGCGCGGCCAGGTGATCGAGCTCGTCAACATCTTCGAGGGCAAGATCCTCGCCGTCGGGTCCGAGGCCGTCACCGTCTCGCTCGACGGCAGTCCGGAGAAGATCGACGACTTCGAGGAACTGCTCAGGCAGTACGGGATCGTCGAATCCCAGCGCACCGGCAGGGTCGCCCTGCCTAAACTCGATCGCTCGGCACGGTCGACCAAGGGAAAGGCGGGCTGATGGCCGCGAACATCTACTACGACAAGGATGCGGACCTCCAGATCATCAAGGGGATGAAGGTCGCCGTCGTCGGCTACGGGTCGCAGGGCCATGCGCACGCGCTGAACCTGAAGGAGTCCGGAGTCGACGTGGTGGTCGGGCTCCGCGAGGGGTCGTCGTCGCGTGCCAAGGCCGAGGCCGCGGGCCTCAAGGTCATGTCCATCTCGGACGCCGCGAAGTGGGGCGACCTCGTCATGCTGCTGGCGCCGGACACCGAGCAGAAGCGCATCTACGACGCGGACATCGCGCCGCACATGGGCAAGGGCAAGGTGCTCGCGTTCGCCCACGGCTTCAACATCCGTTTCCACCGCATCGAGCCGCCGGCCGATGTCGACGTCGTCATGATCGCGCCGAAGGGTCCCGGGCACCTCGTCCGCCGCACCTACGCGGAGGGCGGCGGCGTGCCGACGCTCATCGCGGTGCACCAGGACGCCAGCGGTCGCGCCAAGCAGATCGCCCTGTCGTACGCCAGCGCCAACGGCGGAGGCCGCGCGGGGATCATCGAGACCACGTTCACCGAGGAGACCGAGACCGATCTCTTCGGCGAGCAGGTCGTGCTGTGCGGCGGCCTGACGTCGCTGATCATGGCCGGCTATGAGACGCTCGTCGAGGCCGGCTACCAGCCCGAGATGGCGTACTTCGAGTGCCTGCACGAGGTGAAGTTGATCGTGGACCTCATGTACGAGGAGGGCATCGCGGGCATGCGCTACAGCATCTCCGACACCGCCGAGTACGGCGACGTGTCCCGCGGCCCGCGCATCATCAACGCTGACACGAAGACCGAGATGCGGCGGATCCTCGGCGAGATCCAGTCGGGCAAGTTCGCCGAGGAGTGGATCGCCGAGAGCGACGGCGGGCGCAAGCGCTTCGCAGAGATGCAGCAGGCCGGGCGCAACCACCCGATCGAGAAGATCGGGTCGCAGCTGCGCTCGATGATGCCGTTCATCCGCAAGGGCAAGCAGTCGGTCAGCGAGGTCTCGGGCGGCTGACGCGCGCAGCACCGCCGCGACCGCCGTCGAAGTGACCGGTCCGTCAAATCCCGAGTTGTTTGGTCGGCTTTTCGTTACTAGCCTGCCGTGCTCATGAGCACCAACTGGGGTTTCGAGACGCGACAGATCCACGCCGGCCAGACGGCCGATCCGGCCACGGGCGCACGCGCCGTGCCGATCTACCAGACGACCAGCTACGTGTTCCGCGACGCGCAGCACGCGCAGAACCTGTTCGCGCTCGCCGAGATCGGCAACATCTACACGCGGATCATGAACCCCACGCAGGGGGTGCTCGAGGGTCGGCTCAACGCGCTCGAGGGCGGCGTGACCACGGCGGTCGGCCTGCCCGGCGCGCTCGCGGTGGCGAGCGGACAGTCGGCCGAGTTCCTGGCGATCCTCACGCTCGCCGAGGCCGGCTCGCACATCGTCGCGTCGCCCAGCCTGTACGGCGGCACCTACAACCTCTTCCACTACACGCTGCCGAAGATGGGCATCGAGGTCTCGTTCGTCGACGATCCCGACGACCTCGGCCAGTGGCGCGCCGCGGCCCGCCCGAATACGAAGGCGTTCTACGGCGAGGTGCTGGCGAACCCGCGCAACAACGTGCTCGACATCGAGGGCGTGTCGAAGGTGGCCCACGAGGTGGGCGTGCCGCTCATCGTCGACAACACCGTCCCCACGCCGTGGCTGATCCGCCCGCTCGAGTGGGGCGCGGACATCGTGGTGCACTCGCTGACGAAGTTCATCGGCGGCCACGGCACGTCGATCGGTGGCGCGATCATCGATGGCGGCACGTTCGACTTCGGCGCGAGCGGCCGGTTCCCGAACATGACCGAGCCCGACCCGTCGTACCACGGCCTCGCGTACTGGCCGGCGCTCGGTGCGGGTTCGTACATCATCAAGGCGCGCGTGCAGATGCTGCGCGACCTGGGTGCGGCGACGACGCCGTTCAACGCCTTCATGTTCCTGCAGGGGCTCGAGACCCTGTCGCTGCGGATGGAGCGCCACTTCGCAAATGCGCAGCGCGTGGGCGAGTACCTCGCGGCGCACCCGCAGGTCGAGCGCGTGCACTACGCGGGTCTCCCGTCGAGCCCGTGGCACGAGCGCGCCAGGAAGTACGGCGGCGGTCGCGGCTACGGCTCGGTGCTCGCCTTCGACATCAAGGGCGGCCGCGAGGCGGGACAGAAGTTCGTCGGCGCGCTGTCGCTGCACAGCCACGTCGCCAACATCGGCGACGTGCGCAGCCTGGTCATCC
>JBIIHV010000136.1:0-5310 GCA_044235415.1 Ilumatobacteraceae bacterium
GAAGAAGCGCGTGAGGATGTCGTTCGAGTTGGACGCGACGACGAGCCGCTCGACGGGCGCGCCGAGCCGGCGCGCGATCCAGCCGGCGAGCACGTTGCCGAAGTTCCCCGTGGGGACGCTGAAGGAGGCCGGACGGCCGAGGGCCTCGAGCGCCGTGACGTAGTAGACGACCTGCGCCATGACGCGCGCCCAGTTGATCGAGTTCACCGCGGACAGCGAGTTCGCCTGCCGGAACGGGGCGTCGTTGAACATCGCCTTGACGAGGTCCTGGCAGTCGTCGAAGGTCCCCTCGACGGCGACCGTCGCCACGTTGGGCGAGTCGACGGTGGTCATCTGGCGGCGCTGCACCTCGCTGACGCGCCCGTGCGGGTAGAGCACGACGATGTCGACGCTCGCGCAGCTGCGCACCGCCTCGATCGCCGCACTGCCCGTGTCGCCGCTGGTGGCCGCGACGATGGTGACGCGCCTCCCCTGGGCGGCAAGGACGTGATCAAAGAGCCTGCCGATGAGCTGCATCGCGACGTCCTTGAACGCGAGCGTCGGGCCGTGGAACAGCTCGAGCAGATGGTGGCGCGGCCCGATCTGCACGAGCGGCGCCACCTCGGGGACGCGGAAGGACGCATACGCCTCGCGGCACAGCCGCAGGAAGGTGTCGGGGCCGATGGAGCCGCCGACGAACGGCTGCATCACCGCCGCCGCGCGCTCCGCGTAGCCGTCGCCTCCGGAAGCCAGAGCGGGCCAGGTGTCGGGCACGTAGAGGCCGCCGTCGACGGCGAGTCCCGCAAGCAGCACCTCGGAGAACCCGAGCACCGGCGCTTCGCCGCGCGTCGAGACGTACTGCATCAGCGCGATCCGTCCGGTTCCGGGCCGCTCACTCGGGGATGACGCGGAGGATGCCGCCGACGTGCGCGACCACGTCGAGCCCGGCGAGCTCGGCGAGGCAGCGCTGCACCGCGGCCTCGTTGGCGTCGTGCGTGAGGAACACGAGGCGCGCGCCGGTGCCCGCACCCTCCTGCTCGGCCGCCCGGATGCTGACCGCGTTGCGCGCGAACACGCCGGTGACGGCGTGGAGCACGCCCGGCTCGTCGACCACCTCGAGCGGGATCAGGTACTCGCACGAGAGCTCGGACATCGGCCTGACCTTCGGGGCGATGAGCGCACCGATCGACGCGTGCGCGCCGCGCACCAGGTTGATCGCCGCGTCGATGACGTCGCCGAGCACGGACGAGGCGGTCGGGTCGCCGCCCGCGCCACGGCCGTAGAACATCAGCGACCCGGCCGCGTCGCCGTCGACCACGACCGCGTTGAACGAGTCGCGCACGCTGGCGAGCGGGTGGTTGCGCGGAACCATTGCGGGGTGCACGCGCACCGACACGGAGTGCGTGCCGCGGTCGTGCTCGGCGACGCCGAGCAGCTTCACCTCGTAGCCCAGTCGCCTCGCCATCGCGATGTCGGCCGGGGCGACGCGCGAGATGCCCTCTACGTGCACGTCGGTGGCGGTGACCGACTGGCCGAACGCGATCGACGCGATGATCGCGATCTTTGCCGCGGCGTCGTGCCCATCGACGTCCGCGGACGGGTCGGCCTCCGCGAACCCCAGTCGCTGCGCATCGGCCAGCGCGTCGCCGTATGCGGCGCCGTCCTCGGTCATCTTCGTGAGGATGTAGTTGGTCGTGCCGTTGACGATGCCGAGGACGCGTCGGATCGGCTCGCCGCGCAGCGACTCGCGCAGCGGACGGATGAGGGGGATGCCGCCGCACACGGCGGCTTCGAACAGCAGGTCGGTGCCGGCCGCGTCGGCAGCCGCGAAGAGCTCGGCGCCGTGGGCCGCGATGAGCGCCTTGTTCGCCGTGACGACGGGCTTGCCCGACGCCAGCGCCGTGAGGATCGCGCGCCGGGCCGGTTCGATGCCGCCCATCAGCTCGACCACGAGGTGCACCGAGGGGTCGGCGACGACCGCATCGACGTCGCCCACGACCGCAGCCCCGAGGACGTCGGCGTGCCGCGACGCGTCGCGCACGGCGACCTTCGACACCTCGAGCCGGATGCCGCTGCGCGCGGCGATTGCGTCGGCCTGTTGCTGTACCAGCCGCACGAAGGCGGCACCGACGGTGCCGTGCCCGAGGATGCCGAGGCCGACCGTTCGCGCCGTCACGGCCTCCACGCTATTGGGTCGCCGTCCCCATCCAGCCTGACGAGGTCGTCGAGGGTCTCGCGGCGCACGACGGTGCGGGCCTCGCCGTCGCGCACGAACACCACCGGCGGGCGTGGCACCTTGTTGTAGGTGGACGCCATCGAGTGCCCGTACGCGCCGGTGACCGGGGTGGCGAGGAGGTCGCCGACCGTCAGGTCGGACGGCACCATCGCCTCCGACACCAGCACGTCGCCGCTCTCGCAGTGCTTGCCAACGATGCGCACCTCCCGGGTGCGGTCGGCGTCGGCGCGGTCGGGCACGAACGCCTCGTAGCCGCTGCCGTACAGGACGGGGCGCGGGTTGTCGCTCATGCCCCCGTCGACGGCGACGTACGTGCGCACACCCTCGATGTGCTTGACCGTGCCCACCTCGTAGACCGTCAGGGCGGCCCCGGCGACGATCGAGCGGCCCGGCTCGACGAGCACCACGGTGCCTTCAGGCAGGGCGGCCGTCGCGGCGGCGAGGTGCCGCGCCCACTCGGTGATCGACGGCGCCTGCTCGTCGCCGACGTAGGCGACCCCGAGGCCGCCACCCAGGGTGACCTCCGGCGCGCCGACCTCGCGCGCGAGGTCGACCATCGCCGCCGCCGCGTCGACGAAGTTGGCGACGGCGAACACGTTCGAGCCGATGTGGCAGTGGATTCCGGCGAACCTGGTCGCAGGGGACGCCACCACGCGGGCGATGGCCGCGCGGGCCGCGCCGGTGCGGAGGTTGAATCCGAACTTCGAGTCGTCCTGTCCGGTCGAGATGTACTCGTGCGTGTGCACGTAGACGCCCGGCGTGACGCGCACCTGCACGCGCGGCGCCGGCAGCCCCGCCGCCACGAGGCGCTCGATGCGGTCGATCTCGTCGTCGCTGTCGACCACGACGTGGCGCACGCCGGCGGCGAGCGCGGTGCGCAGTTCGTCGTCGGACTTGTTGTTGCCGTGCAGCACGAGGCGGCCGGCCGGCACCCCCGCCGACAGCGCGACGTGGAGCTCGCCGCCCGTCGCCACGTCGAGGCAGAGCCCCTCCTCCACCGCGAGCCGCGCCATCGCCCGGCACAGGAAGGCCTTGGCCGCGTAGACCACGTTGCCCTCTCCGAATGCCGCGACGGCCTCGCGGCAGCGACGGCGCAGGTGCTCCTCGTCGTAGATGAACACCGGCGTGCCCGCGCTGCGGGCGAGCGCCGCGACGTCGCACCCGCCGACGACGAGCCGTCCGTCGGCGCCCACGACCGCGGTGTCGGGCAGCAGGTGGCGCGGAACCGCCGTCACATCTGCTCCGGCGACTCGATGCCCAGCAGGCCGAGGCCGCACTCGAGCACGCGCGCCGTCGCGTCGCAGAGCGCGAGCCGCGAGTCGCGCACGGCGTCGTCGGCCGCGCGCAGCACCGGGCACTGCTCGTAGAACGCGCTGAACGCGGCAGCGAGCTCGTAGAGATACGTGCACAGCCGGTGCGGGCTGTGGCGCTCGAGCGCGTCGTGCACGGCGGTGTCGAACTGCAGCAGCGCGAGCAGGAGCGCGCGCTCTTCCGGCTCCGCGGGCGACGGCGCATGGCCGCGGTAGCGGTCGCGCGCGACGCCGGCGCGGCGGAAGATGCTGCAGATCCGCGCGTGCTGGTACTGCAGGTACGGGCCGGTGTTGCCCTCGAACGCGAGCATGCGGTCCCAGTCGAAGACGTAGTCCTTGATGCGGTCGGTCGACAGGTCGGCGTACTTCACCGCGCCGATGCCAACCTGTCGGGCCACGACGGCCGCGAGCTCGGCGGACAGCTCGGGGTTCTTCTCGCGCACCGCCGCGAGCGCGCGCTCGATGGCCTCGGCAAGGAGCGCGTCGAGCTTCACCGCAGAGCCCGCGCGGCTCTTCAGCATCTTGCGGTCCTCGCCGAGCACGCTGCCGAACGCGACGTGCTCCATGCGCGCGGGCGCCGACAGCCAGCCGGCCTTCGCCGCCACGTCGCGCACCATGCCGAGGTGCTGGGCCTGCGGCGCGCCGACGACGTAGAGCATGACGTCGGCGCCGAGCCGCTCGATGCGGTCGATGACGCACGCAAGGTCGGACGCCGCGTAGTTGTAGCCGCCGTCGCCCTTGCGGATGATCAGCGGCAGTGGCTCGTTGTCGCGGTTCACGTATCCGTCGACGAACACCACCTCGGCGCCGTCGTCGGTCTGCAGGAGCCCCGCGCCGTCGAGCCGCCGGACGACCTCGGGCAGCAGGTCGTTGTACGCGCTCTCGCCACGGAGGTCGTCGCCGGTGAGCAGCACGCCCAGGACGGAATACACGCGGTCGAAGTAGCGGGTGCTCTCGGCGACGAGCAGCCGCCACAGGCGCAGCGTCTCGTCGTCGCCGCCCTGCAGCATCACCACGCGGCGGCGGGCACGGTCCTTGAAGGCGTCGTCGGCGTCGAACTTGACGCGAGCCTGGCGGTAGAACGCGTCGAGGTCGCCCACCGACAGTTCGCGCGCCGCGGCATCCTCCCCGAGATCGACGAGGTGCTCGATGAGCATGCCGAACGGCGTGCCCCAGTCGCCGATGTGGTTCTCGCGCACCACGCGGTGGCCGACGAACGACGACATCCGCACGATCGCGTCGCCGATGACCGTCGAGCGCAGGTGGCCGACGTGCATCTCCTTTGCGACGTTCGGCGCCGAGTAGTCGACGACCACGGTGAGCGGAGCCTGTGCGGCCCGGACGCCGAGCCGCGCGTCGGACGTGGCCGCAGCCAGCTCGGCGGCGAGGAACCCGTCGGCGAACGTGAGGTTGATGAATCCCGGGCCCGCGACCTCCGTCGCGCTGCACATGCCGGACAGGTCGACCTCCGCGAGCACCATCGCCGCGACGTCCCGGGGACTGCGTCCCAGCGACTTTGCGAGTGCGAGCGATCCGTTGACCTGCGCATCGGCACGCTCACTCGGGCGCACGACCGGGTCAGCGGACTCGTCGGCCGCCAGCCGCACGAACACGGGCCGGAGCGCGTCAGCGACGCGTGCGAGCGGATCGGCCATGGTGCGTCAAGTGTTGCCGATGACGGGCGGAATCGCGCGCAGCACCATCTCGTGCTCCAGCACCCCGCCCGGTCGAAGCACCTCCGGCCGGGCGTTGAGGTCGTTCGGCGCACCCGACTGCGGCTCGATG
>JBIIHV010000137.1:0-5254 GCA_044235415.1 Ilumatobacteraceae bacterium
CCTGTCGCCAGGTGAGCGCCTCATCGGGTTCTTCACGTCGGATCGCGATGGTGGATTCAACGGCAGCTTCCGCGTTCCGGCAGCTGTCCCACGAGGGCCTGCCACGGTGCAGGTCTCGGGTTCGACGACCGACGACGTGGTGCGGGCGGTCGCCGTTGGCATTTCCGTCGACAGGACGCCGCCGAAGGAGTGCACCAGGAAGCGGGAGAAGGGGAAGCCGCGGACGGTCTGCCCGACCTAGGCCCGGTGATCCTCCAACGGTGTCACACCGTCGGGGGGCAGTCGGTCGCCGCGATGCAACGGGAAGTAGCGGTGGTGCCACTGTCCGGTCACCTCGACGATCCCGGTGCCACGCTGCCCATCCGCGCACGTCACGACGCACTCCATCAGACCGCCACCGAGCGAGTCGGGCGCGCCCTGCTTGAACGCGTCGTAGCGCTGCGCCCAGCGCCCCGATAGCTCAAACTGGAGCGAGCGGCCATCAGCCAGTCGCACCAAGCAGGTTCCGCCGAGTCCGCGGACACTCGCGCCGAATCGTTCGTACGACACCTCGCGCCCAAGGCCGTCTCGCCAATGAAGATCGTGACGGAACCCGACGACCGGCACCGGATCGGAAAAGTCGGCGGGGGCGAAGCAACCGTCGGTGTAGATGCGCGCGCCATTCGGGAGCTCCCAGCACCACGTGCCGAGCATCCCCTCGGGGAGCTGGATGGCGAGCCACATCCACATCGGGCACCGGTCGTGCACCCGGACGCCCCACGAGTGGTCGCGCTGTCCCCACCAGTGCCGGATCTCGCGGGTGGTTCCGTCCCGGGTGACGGTGCCGTCCCACCAGCCGGACTGGATCATGTGGGTCTGGTCCCAGACCACCTCGTGTCCGGCGTACAACGAACCACGCCGGAGCTGGTAGGGCTCGGTACGCGCCGTGAACGTGAGGTCGAGCGAGACGGGACTCGCTGGAGACTCCACGACCGTCAGCCGCACCGCACGACGCGGCTCGAGCACCTCGATGAGCACCGGTCCGACGCGCCAATCGTCGTGGTCGCCGTCGACGACACGCGCGTGGCGGGCACCGACGGGCTTGCCCGCCCAGCGACCGAGCTGCAACGAGTCCATCTCGCGTCGCGCAGGAAAGTGTGCGAGCGTGAGAATCGCAACGTCGTCGGGGCCGTCCGGCGAGTGGGCGACGAAGAAGAGGCTCTCGCGCCAGTGGTGGTGGTGCAGCGCCACGTCGCGGAAGGGGAGCGGAACCTGGTGCCCGAAGCGTTCGTCGGCTGCGTCGAAACGGGACACGTCAGAACCTCACCGCGGAGAGCGCGTCCATGTCGTCGGCGTGCGCAGCGTGCCGGTTGGCCATGGCGACGAACATGTCATCGCCCCGATCGGAGCGCTGCACCAGCACCGACGCCACGACGGCCATGATGAATCCCGCCCACGCCTGGCGACGGTACTGCCCCCACGGGTCGGAGGGCCTGGCGCCGAATGCCTCCAAGCCGGTGGTCCAGCGCTCGACGAGCTCGCGATCGTGCAGCCTGCGGACCTCGGTGGGCAGCGAGCCACCGGCGAGGTAGGCGAGGTCGGTGGCGCCGAGGCCAAGCACGGCGGTCTGGAAGTCCACGACTGCGGTCCGGCCCCCCGCGGGATCAAAGAGCAGATTGTCGAGCCGGAAGTCGCCGTGCACGACCGTCAGTTCGCCTCGCGGGGGATCGAAGTAGGTGCCGGGATCGACGACGAACGAGTGGCCGACGCGCCGCACGACGGCATCGAGCCGGTCGCCGTACCGGTCGAGGAACCGCGGCCAGCACGAGGCGAGCAGCGTGCGCGTGCCCGCACGCTGCTCCGCGTCCGCGCGATTTAGCCAGCCGAAACGGGTCAGCGTCTCGTCCCCCCACACGGGGCCGTGAAGCTGAACCAGCTCGTCGACGGCGGATGCCACCTGCATCGGCGAGGCGCCGGTGACCTGGTCGCCCTGGATGCGCGGAGCAAGGTCGTCAAGCACCAGCAGAAAGTCGTCCGTCGCCTCGTCGTACTGCACGTGCCAGCAACGTGGCGCGTTCACCGACACGCGGGGAAGCACGTCGCGGTAGCACGCCGTCTCGATCTCGTATGTGCGCGTCGCCCGGCTCGCCGCCCGACTAGCGGGATCAAGCGACGGGCGCTTCACCACAAGCGTCCGCGGAAGGCGCCCCGGTGGATCCGTCTCCAGGTGCACGCGGATGCTGGTCGACATCTGTCCGGTGCCGATGGACTCGACACAGCCCACCGACAGCGGTGCATCGCCGAGGTGCGTCGCGAGGGCCGTGGCAAGCGCCGCTCCGAGGTCGTCGGAGGCGGTGCTCATCGCAGCAACGGAAGGACGAGCCGTGCGAACCGCTCGCACTCGTCGCGGTGGGGGTAGCCCGAGAGGATGAACGAGGAGATCCCGAGCGCCTCGTACCTGCGGAGCTTCGCCGCGACCTGCTGCGGATCGCCGACGATCGCCGCGCCGCACCCGCTGCGCGCGCGGCCGATGCCGGTCCACAGATTCGGCTCGACGAACCCGTCTCCGTCGGAACCATCGCGCAACTCGGCCTGGCGGCGGACCCCCGTGCTCAGGGAGTCGAGCGAACGGGCACGGATCGCCGCGCCCGTCGCGTCGTCGAGCGCGGCGAGTAGGTGCCGTGCCGCGTCGCGGGCCTCTCCCTCCGTCTCGCGCACGACCACGTGGACCCGGTAGCCGAAGTGCAGGGAGCGCCCGTGGCGTGCCGCGCGCGCCGACAGGTCGGTGACGATTCCCGCCACCGCGTCCTCGGTGTCGGGCCACATGAGGTAGGTGTCGGCGTGGGCCGCCGCCACCTCGCGCGCCGGCTCGCTGAGTCCCCCGAAGTAGAACGGCGCCGTCACCGGTCGCTCGGCGGTGATCCGGGGCGGATCGACGTGCAGCGAGAGGAACTCGCCGTCGAGGTCGAGCCTGCGTCCGGCAAGCAGCGTCCGCAGCGCGACCATGGTCTCGGTCGTGCGCCGGTAGCGGTGGCCTCCATCCAGTACCTCGCCCGGCATCTCGGACGAGATGATGTTGACCGTCAGGCGGCCATCCAGCATCTCGTCGAGCGTGGCCAACTGGCGGGCGAGCTGCGGTACCCACGATTCGCCGCAGCGAACGGCTGTGAGCAGCCGCATGCGGGACGTGAGCGGTGCGACCGCCGATGCGAACGAGACGGTGTCGATGCCGAGCGAGTAGCCGGACGGAAGCAGCACGTTGTCGAAGCCCAGGCGCTCCGCATCCAGGACGATCGAGCGGCAGTGGTCCCAGCTGCTGCGAAGCGACGGGTCGGCGACGCCCAGTTGCGCGTAGTCGTCGTCGCACAGCGCGCCGAACCACGCGAACTCGCTCATGGCAGGCGGTTTCCGGTGCTCGCCTCGACGATCCGGTAGACGTCGGCGCGGCTGAGCGACACCTCGGCGGCACGGGCGACCTCCGCGAGGCGGTCGGGGCGCTGCGTGCCGACCAGCGCGACCGGACTGGAAGGGTGCGCGAGTACGAAGGCGACGGCAACTGCGGAGCGCGTCACGTTCTCGCGTTCCGCAAGTTCGTCGAGCACGGAGAGCAGCTCGGGGCGGACACCCTCACCCGTTGCGATTCGTCCGCCGTCGAGCGCGCTCCATGCGAGCGGCACCAGGCGGTTCGCGGTGCACTGGTCGAGCGTGCCGTCGTCCAGCGGCGCGGTGTGCACGCACGAGAACCGCGGCTGCACCGCCACGAGTGGACGCTCGACCGCGCCTTGCAGCGCAGAGACCTGTGACGGCAGGTAGTTGGAGACGCCGAACTCGCGGACCAGTCCGCGCCGGCGCAACGACGAGAATGCCGAGGCGACCTCGTCCGGGTGCGTGAAGGGGTCGGGACGGTGCACCAGCAGGAGGTCGGCCCGCTCGGTGCCCATTCGTGCGAGCGACGCCTCGCACGCCGCTTCGAGGTGCCGTGCCGACGAGTCGTACGGCACGCCCGGCACGATGCCGACCTTCGCGGCGACCACGAATCGGTCGCGGAGACCCGGAGCTGCGCGGAGCGCCCGCCCCAGCGCCTCCTCGCACGTGCCGAAGCCGGAGCCACCCCAGTCGAGGCCGTAGACGTCGGCGGTGTCCAGCAGGTTTGCGCCCAGATCGGCCGCGGATTGGAGCAGTCGGACGTGCTCGGCGGTCGAGCCGACGGTCATCCGCCAGATGCCGAGCCCGATCGGGCCCACCTGGCCAGCCTCGCCGAGGCTGCGCCGCCCTCCGGACACGAGGTTGGCCGCCATGGCGCGAGGCTACCGATGCCGCTGGAGGGCCCTGATCCGACTGCCGATCGGCCCGCGGGAGCGAGCAAACTGGTTGCATACCGCTGAACCCCGCCCCCGTCGCGGGCGACTCCGGCGCCCGCCCGAGAGGGTTCGTGGCGGCGGTCGCCGCGCTTGCCGCCGTCCCGCTGCTCGTCGTCGGTGGTCGTGCGAGCGCCGACGGATCCGCATCGGACGGCACGAGGGTGCTCACCGTCTCGCAATCCGACGGCCTCGCGGCCGAGGGTCAATCGATCACGGTGTCCGGTTCGGGGTTCGACCAGTCGAAGGGCATCTACGTCGCCCTGTGCGTGGTGCCGCCGCGGGGATCGCTGCCTTCGCCGTGCGGAGGTGGCATCGACCGCGAGGGCGACGGCGGCGCCTCGGTGTGGATCTCCGACAACCCGCCCAGCTACGCCTCCGGCCTGCCGCGCGCCTACGGCCCGGGTGGGACGTTCACCGTCACGATCAGGGTGGGACCGAGGATCAACGCGGTGACCGACTGCCGGGTGGTGCCGTGCGCGATCGTCACGAAGAGCGACCACACGATCAACGACGACCGCTCACAGGACTTGCTGATCCCGGTGACGTTCCTCGGTGAGCCGGATGCGACTGCGACGACCGTGGCGAAGGCCGCCACGACCACGACGTCTGTGGCGGGGACCGAGACGACGCTGGTCGATGGCGACCAGCCGACGAGCAACGACGGTTCGATTGATTCCACCGTGGCTGATGGCACGGACGCCGACGCGTCGTCGGGGGACGGCGTCACCGAGGTCACCGTCGCCGACGGCGTCGACGACCTCGCAGAGATTGCGCGCTCGGCCGACGCGCCGCGGATGCCGGCGCCGGGGCTGCTCGCCATCGCCTTCCTCGTGATCGGTGCGGCCGTCGTGGCGTGGTTCACGACGAGGCGACGCTCGTGACGCACCGCGCGAGGGTGCGCGCGGCCCGCATAG
>JBIIHV010000138.1:0-5229 GCA_044235415.1 Ilumatobacteraceae bacterium
CGTCGGCATGGTCCTCGGCATCCTGATGGCCGCCAACGTGTGGATGGTCATCTGGAAGAACCAGAAGACCGTGCTCGCGAATGCGGTGAACGTCCTCGAGGGCAAGGACGCCGACCCGAACGCCGCGACGGCGGGACGCCGTGCCCTTCTGGTGTCGCGCCAGAACATGATCTTCTCGGTGTCGATGCTGTGGTTCATGGTCGGCGCGGCGCACTTCTACCAGGAGGCGTTTGGCCCGACGGTCGACTCGTCCGGCGCGTGGACCTTCTTCGCGGTCGCGATGGTCATCACCGCGCTGCTCCAGCTGAATGCCCTCGGCTTGTTCGGCGGGATCAAGGCCGGCAACAAGATGCTCGTGATCTACGAGAGCCACCGCAACGCGATCATCACGAGCTTCGTGCTCTGGGCGGTGCTGTGGATCGCCTCCGAGGTGCTCCTCGGCTGATCGATTGATTGCAGCGGTGAAGCCGCTGCGACCATCCACGACGTGATGGCTGGTGCCGCGGGGCTGGTCCCCGCGGCACCGCCGCGTCGGGGCCCGAACCGGCGTCCTACTTGACGGTGAGCGTCGCCTTCATGTTCTGGTGGCCCGGGACCGTGCAGAACAACTCGTACGTGCCCGCGGCGAGCGACACCGCTCCGGAGTCGATCTCGCCCTTCTTGTAGACCGCCAGCTCGAACCCCGGCACCACGGTGCCGTCGTCGATGACGACGAGCGTGTGGTGGATCGAGTCGTCGTTGACGTACGCGACGAGCGACTCGCCGGACGGGACCTCGTAGGACTCCTTGTCGAACCGCAGGCCCGGAACGGCGCGCACCTCGAGGTCGGTCCCTGCGGGCACGGTGCTGGGCGTCGCGTCCCCACCGCTGCAGGCGGCGAGCGCGGCGGTCGAGGCGAGCAGTGCGGCGAGGATGCGGACGCGCGTCATGGAAGAGAGGCTAGGTCCGTCCGCCACCGGATTCCGTACGGAGAAGCCTGCACCGGTACGCTTCGGTCGATGCCCGACCGCGCAAGTTCCGGTGTCTTCGGCGCCAACTCGTGGCTCGTCGAGGAGATGTTCGAGCAGTTCCGCGAGGATCCGGCGTCGGTTGCGCCCGCCTGGCGGGAATTCTTCAGTGACTTCCGGTCCGCGGCCGAGGCGGCGGAGGCTGCGGCTGCAGGCGGTGGGCCCGTCGCATCCAACGGCCTGCGCAACCCCGCACCGGCACGCCGTACGCCGGTCGCCGACACGGTGGAGCGCACCGACGAGCCCGCCCCGCGCACGTTGCACCGGGGGGAGGTTCAGCCCGACCCCGAGCCGGAGGCGCTGCGAGGCGTGGGTGCGGCGATCGCCCAGAACATGGAGCGCAGCCTCACGGTCCCCACGGCGACGAGCTTCCGCAACGTGCCCGCCAAGCTGCTCGAGGTCAACCGGACCGTCATCAACAACTACCGGGAACGCACGGGTCAGGGCAAGGTGTCGTTCACGCACCTCGTCGGTTGGGCGGTCGTCAGGGCCATTGCCGACGCGGTGCCGGTGATGAAGCACGCGTACCGTGCGACCGGGGACGGCAAGCCCGAGCTCGTCCGCCACAGCCACGTCAACCTCGGACTCGCGGTCGACGTCGACAAGGGCGGCGGACAACGGTCCCTCGTCGTGCCGGTGCTGCGCAACGCGGACACGCTCGACTTTGCGGGGTTCCTCGTGGCGTACGACGAGATCATCCGCAAGGTGCGCGCCAACAAGCTGACCGCCGACGACTTCCAGGGCGCGAACGCGACGCTCACCAACCCCGGCACGATCGGCACGGTGCAGTCCGTGCCGCGCCTGATGCCCGGGCAGGGGGTGATCGTCGGCGTCGGTTCCATCGCCTATCCGGCGGAGTTCGAGGGCAGCGACGAGCGCACCCTCGTCCGGATGGGCGTGTCGAAGGTGGTCACGGTCACGAGCACCTACGACCACCGCATCATCCAGGGTGCGGAGAGCGGGCTCTTCCTGAAGCGCGTGCACGAGCAGCTGGTGGGCGGGCACGGGTTCTACCGCGACGTCTTCCGCAGCCTCGGCGTGCCGTACGAGCCGGTCCAGTGGCGCCAGGACGCGAGCCCGTCGGACGGCGAGGACGACATGCTCGACAAGCAGATGCAGGTCGCGACGCTGATCCGCGTCCATCGCGTGCGCGGCCACCTCATCGCCGACCTCGACCCGCTGCGGTGGCAGGAGCCGTCGATGCCGCGCGAGCTCGACCCCGCGACCTACGGGCTCACGATCTGGGACCTCGACCGCGAGTTCCTCACCGGAGGGGTGGGGGGCACGAGGAAGTCGACGCTCGGCCAGTTGCTCGGCGTCCTGCGCGACGCGTACTGCCGCACCATCGGCATCGAGTACATGCACATCCAGAACACCGACGAGCAGCGGTGGATCCAGGAGCGCGTCGAGGGGCGCGCCAACGGCGGGTTCGTGCCCGACAAGACCAGGATCCTCGAGCGGCTGAACGCGGCCGAGGCCTTCGAGCGCTTCCTCGCCACCAAGTACGTCGGCACCAAGCGTTTCGGCCTCGAGGGTGCCGAGTCCGCGATCCCGGTGCTCGACGCGATCCTCTCGCGCGCGGCGGAGGACGGGATGCACGGCGCGGTGCTCGGCATGGCCCACCGCGGGCGGCTGAACGTGCTCGCCAACGTGATGGGCAAGAGCTACGACCAGATCTTCCACGAATTCGAGGGGCACCTCGATCCGTCGTCGGTGCAGGGCTCCGGCGACGTGAAGTACCACCTCGGGTCGGTCGGCACGTACGCCGCCCCGGGCGGCCGCAGCCTCGCGGTCGAGCTGTGCGCGAACCCGAGCCACCTCGAGACGGTCGATCCCGTGGTGCTCGGCACCGTGCGCGCCGCGCAGGACCTCATCGAGCCGCCCGGTGCCTACAGCGTGCTGCCGCTGCTCATCCACGGCGACGCCGCGTTCGCCGGGCAGGGGATCGTTGCGGAGTGCCTCGCCATGAGCGACACGAGCGGCTACCGAGTCGGTGGCACCATTCACCTGATCATCAACAACCAGATCGGCTTCACCACGTCGCCGCAGTACGCCCGTTCGTCGCCCTATCCGAGCGACGTCGCAAAGACGGTGCAGGCGCCGATCTTCCACGTGAACGGCGACGATCCCGAGGCGTGCGTCCGCGTCGCGCAGATGGCGTTCGAGTACCGCCAGCAGTTCCACAAGGACGTCGTGATCGACATGATCTGCTACCGCCGGCACGGCCACAACGAGGGCGACGACCCCAGCTACACCCAGCCGCTGATGTACAAGGCGATCGCGGAGCGCCGCAGCGTGCGCAAGCTCTACGTCGAGGCGCTCGTCCGGCGCGGCGACATCACCGTCGACGAGGCGGAGCGGGCGCTGTCCGACTACCAGGGCAAGTTGCAGGGCGCGCTCGACGAGGCGCGGGCCAGCGCGCCGGCGCCGATCAAGGTTCCCAAGCCGCCAGCGCCGATCGGGGTGCTGCCGCACGTGGAGACCGGCGTCTCGGTCGAGGTGCTGGACGGCATCTTCCGGCACCTCACCGCGTACCCGGAGGGGTTCGTCCCGCACCCGAAGCTCGCGAAGCAGTTCGAGCAGCGCGGGCAGCAGTACGCCGAGCACCGCGACGTCGACTGGGCCACCGCGGAGGCGATGGCGATCGGCTCGCTCGTGCTCGAGGGCACGCCGGTCCGCCTCGTCGGCGAGGACACCCGCCGCGGGACGTTCAGCCAGCGCCACTCGACGCTGGTCGACTACGAGACCGAGGCCCGCTGGGTGCCGCTCAACTCGCTGCCCGGCGCGTCCGCCCGTTTCTGGGTGTACGACTCCCTGCTCTCCGAGTACGCCGCCGTCGGGTACGAGTACGGCTATGCGCACGGCAACCCGTCCGCGCTCGTGATGTGGGAGGCGCAGTTCGGCGACTTCGTCAACGGGGCGCAGATCATCATCGACCAGTACCTGGTGGCGGCAGAGGACAAGTGGCACCAGCAGAACGGACTCGTGCTGCTGCTGCCGCACGGCTTCGAGGGCCAGGGCCCCGAGCACTCGTCGGCGAGGCTGGAGCGGTTCCTCCAACTGTGCGCCGAGGACAACATCCAGGTTGCCTATCCGACGACCGCGGCACAGTACTTCCACCTTCTGCGACGCCAGGTCCGCCGTGACGTGCGCAAGCCGCTGGTCGTGATGACGCCGAAGCAGCCGCTCCGCATGCGCGAGAGCCGCTCGCCGGTGGATGCGCTCGCGCGCGGCTCGTTCTCGGAGATCCTGGGCGACCCCGCGGTCGCGGATCCCTCGTCGGTGCGCACCCTTGTGCTGTGCACGGGCAAGGTGGCGTGGGACGCGATGGCCGAGCGCACGCGTCGCGGCGCCGCCGCAGCAGTGGTGCGCATCGAGCAGCTGTACCCGTTCCCCGATGCGGGACTGCAGTCGCTCCTCGCCCACTACCCGAACGCGCGCGACCTCGTCTGGTTGCAGGAGGAGCCCCACAACATGGGTGCGTGGCGCTTCGTCGAGTCGAGGATCTGGCGCCTGAAGGAGCGGGGCTACACGCTTCGTGCCGTGACGCGGGTCGAGTCGGGCAGTCCGGCGACCGGCTCGAAGGCGATCCACGACCAGGAGCTCGCCGACCTCATGTCGGAGACGTTCGGCTGACCCGCGGGATCAGCCGTCGGCGAGCGTCCGCAGCCGATCGAGTCCGAGCAACCCGGCGAGCTCGCCGAGGGCCTGCGCCGCGCCGGTCACCTTGATCGTCGACATCCCCAGCTCGCGTGCGGCCTTGACATTCACCCCGAGGTCGTCGAGAAAGGCGCACTCGGTCGGATCCACGCCGTTGCGCTCGCACGCCACCTCGTAGAACCGGCGCTCCGGTTTGCGCGCGCCGACCTTGCTGCTCTCGACGACGTCGTCGAACCGCGCGAGCACGTCCGCGTAGCGACCCATCGCACCGCCACCGCCACCACCGCCGTCGGACGGAGCCGCCACGTTGTTCGTGAGGCACGCGAGCCGGAAGCCCTCGTCCCGGAGTACGTCCAGCGCCGCCACCATCGGTGGACGGAGGTCGCCGTGGATCACGGCGAGCACGTCCGCGCCGCGCACCTCGTGGCCGAGCGCGGCGGACTCCGCGGCGAACAAGCCGTCGAACTCGGCCGGCGTCACCTCGCTGCGCTCGAGCCGGGCCCACGCGTTCCCGTGGTAGTCGCGGAGGTTGACCGACGCGATGAATCCCTGCGGGAGGCCG
>JBIIHV010000139.1:0-5188 GCA_044235415.1 Ilumatobacteraceae bacterium
CACCTCGAACTCGTCCTCCGCCAGCGCAACGTCCTCCACCCCGGGCAGCGTGCGGAACTGGTCGGCGAGCGAGCGCACGAGTGCGGGGTCCTCCGTCAGCGGGACGACCTTGAACTGCGACGGGATGTTCTCCGGTGTGAGGAGGCTGAGCGTGACGGGGTCGCCCGCGAAGATCCGGGTCGCCTCCTCGTAGGTGCCGTTCTTGTCGACGTACTCGAGGCGGCTGGCGTCGACGACGGTCGAGGCCTGGCGGATCGAGCCGTCGATGAACGAGATCTGCTCGGGCGACGCGTCGGCCCGGACGAACACGATCATCTCCACGTCGCCGCGCCACTGGACGAGGAGGTTCGAGAAGCCGCGCTGGATGAGGAACGTCGCGCCGACGAGGAGGAGCGCGATCGCCGAGGTGAGCACGGCCGCGACCGTCAGCGTCAGGTTTCGGCGGAAGCTCGCCCACGTCTCCCGGAGGGCATAGGCGACGCGCGAGATCACTCGTACACCCCGCGCTCCTGGTCTCGCACCACGACGCCGCGGTCGAGCTGCACCACGCGTCGGCGCATCGCGTTGACCACGCGGTGGTCGTGCGTCGCCATGACGACGGTGGTCCCCGTCCCGTTGATGTCGTCGAGCAGGCCCATGATCCCCTCGCCCGTCGACGGGTCGAGGTTGCCGGTCGGCTCGTCGGCGAGCAGGATCAGCGGTCGGTTGACGAATGCGCGGGCGATCGACACGCGCTGCTGCTCGCCGCCCGACAGCTGGTGGGGGAACCGGTCCTCCTTGCCGGCGAGGCCGACGAGGTCGAGCACCGCCGGCACCTGGCGCTGTACGAACTGGCGCGGCTTGCCGATCACCTCGAGGGCGAACGCGACGTTCTCGAACACGGTCTTGTTGAGCAGGAGCTTGTAGTCCTGGAAGACGTTGCCCATGCTGCGGCGGAGGTGCGGCACGCGCGACTCCGGCAGCTGGTTCACGTTGCGGCCCGCCACCCAGACGTTGCCCCGCTCGGGGCGCTCCTGGCGGTTGATCAGCCGGAGGAGGGTCGACTTGCCCGAGCCCGAGGGACCGACGAGAAAGACGAAGTCGCCCTTGCCGATGTCGAACGACACGTCGCGCACCGCGAGGACTTCCGACGAGTAGCGCTTGGTGACGTGCTCGAGCCGGATCATCGATCCCCCTTCTCGGGCGTCATCCTAGGTTTGCGAGCCCCCGCTGGACCGTCGCCACCGGAGGTAGGCCTCCATGAACTCGTCGAGGTCGCCGTCGAGCACCGCCGCGACGTTGCCGCTCTCGGTGTCGGTGCGCAGGTCCTTCACCATCTGGTAGGGCTGCAGCACGTACGAGCGGATCTGGCTGCCCCAGCCCACGGTCGCCTGCGCGCCTGCGATGCGGCGCATCTCCTCCTCGCGCTCCTCCTCCACCTTCGCGGCGATCATCGTCTTGAGCCGCTTCATCGCGTTCTCGCGGTTCTGCAGCTGCGACCGCTCCTGCTGCGACGACGCCACGAGCCCGGTCGGCTCGTGGATCAGGCGCACCGCAGACGACGTCTTGTTGACGTGCTGCCCGCCCGCACCCGACGCGCGGAAGACCTCCATGCGGATGTCGGACTCGTTCACCTCGACGTCCGGCTCGTCGAGCACCGGCCACACCTGCACGCTCGCGAAGCTCGTCTGGCGGCGGCCCTGGTTGTCGAAGGGGCTGATGCGGACCAGCCGGTGCACGCCGCGCTCGGAGGTGAGGAGCCCGTAGGCCCAGCGCCCACGGATCGTGAAGTCCGCGGAGAGGATGCCGGCCTCGGTGCCCTGCGACACGTCGCCGATCTCGACGTCGAAGCCGCGGCGCTCCGCCCACCGTGCGTACATGCGGAGCAGGATCTCGCTCCAGTCCTGCGCATCCACGCCGCCGTCCTTCGCGTTGATCTGCACGATCGCGTCGGCGGCGTCGTGCGGACCGGTGAAGAGGCTGCGCAGCTCGAGGTCGTCGAGCGACCTGCGCGAGGCCGCGATGCCTGCGTCGAGCTCCGGCTCCTGCGACTCGTCGTCGAGCTCGCGGGCCATTTCGTGCAGCACCTCGAGGTCCTCGACCGAGCGCTCCAGCCGCGCGAAGCCGTCCAGATCGTCGCGGAGGCCCGAGTACTCGCTGTTCACGCGCTTGGCGTGCTCCTGGTCGTCCCAGAGGTCGGGGCGCGCCACCTCGACCTCGAGCACTGCGATGCGCGAGCGCGCGTCGTCGATCTTCAGGTATGCACGGGCCTCGTCCACTCGACGGCGCAGCTCGGAGAGGTCGGTCGTGAAGTCGCGCACGGTCGTGGCCCTAGCCGCGACCGTGGCACATCTTGTACTTCTTGCCCGACCCGCACGGGCACGCCGCATTGCGCGGGGTGTTCGACCAGTCGCCCGGATCCTTCACCACCGTGCGCTGCGGGGCGGGAGCCGACGGTACGTCCTGCGCGTCCTGCGCGAGCGACGGGGGCGGCGCGTCCTCGGACGACGTGACCCGGACGTTCTGGATGACGGGCGCGTCGTCGCGCACGACCTGGACGTGCATGACGTAGCGCACGAAGTCCTGCGCGATGCCCTTCATGAGTGCGCCGAACATCTCGAATCCCTCGCGCTGCCACTCGACGAGCGGGTCCTTCTGGCCCATCGCGCGGAGGTTGATGCCCTCCTGCAGGTAGTCCATCTCCTCGAGGTGCTCGCGCCAGCGCTGGTCGATGATCCGCAGCATCACCTGCCGCTCGACCTCCCGCATCATCTCCGGACCCAGCTCCTGCTCGCGGCGCGCGTAGGACGCAGAGGCGTCCGCCATGACCACGTCGTAGATCGCGTCGGTCGACCGGCAGCCCTCGAGCTGGGGTGCGGTCACCGAGGCCGGCCAGAACGTCGCCAGTTCGCGGACGAGGGAGTCGAGGTCCCAGTCGATGCGGTCCTCGGCGACGCAGTGCGCCTCGATCAGCGCGTCGACCGCCTCGGCGAGGTACTCCATGCCGGCAGCCTTGAGGTCGGCGCCCTCGAGGATCTGGTCGCGGCGCTGGTAGATCACCTTGCGCTGCTGGTTCATCACCTCGTCGTACTTGAGGACGTTCTTGCGGATCTCGCCGTTGCGCTGCTCGACCGTGGTCTGCGCGCGCTCGATGGCCTTGGTCACCATCTTCGCCTCGATGGCCTCGTCGTCGGGCAGCGCACGGCCCATCACCCACGACAGCGCGCCGGTCGCGAACAGGCGCATGAGCTCGTCGTCGAGGCTGAGGTAGAACCGGCTCTCGCCGGGGTCACCCTGACGTCCGGCGCGGCCGCGCAGCTGGTTGTCGATGCGGCGCGACTCATGGCGCTCGGTTCCCAGCACGTAGAGGCCGCCGAGTCCGCGCACGGTCTCGCCGTCCGCGGCGCACCGCGCGGCGACCTCCGCGAGCACCTCGGCGTACCGGCGCTGCGCCTTCTCGCGGGCCTGGATGAAGTCGGGGGGCATCGACTCGAGTGGGACCGAGAGCGCGAACTCGTCGATGAGCGTGTCCGCGTGGTGGCCCTCGGAGAGCACCTGCTGGCGGGCGAGGCCCTCGGCGTTTCCGCCGAGGAGGATGTCCACGCCGCGGCCCGCCATGTTCGTCGCCACCGTCACCGCGCCGATGCGGCCGGCCTGCGCGACGATCGTCGCCTCGCGGGTGTGCTGCTTGGCGTTGAGCACCTCGTGGCGGATGCCGCGCTTCTCGAGGCGCCGCGACAGCAGCTCGCTCTTCTCGACGCTCACCGTGCCGACCAGCACCGGCTGTCCGCGCCCATGGCGCTCGACGATGTCCTCGACGACCGCGTCGAACTTCGCAGCCTCGGACTTGTAGATCAGGTCGGGCTGGTCGATGCGGACCATCGGGCGGTTGGTCGGGATCGGCACGACCTGCAGGCCGTAGGTGGTCACCAGTTCGGCGGCCTCGGTCTGGGCCGTGCCCGTCATGCCGGCGAGCTTGTCGTACATGCGGAAGAAGTTCTGCAGGGTGACGGTCGCGAGCGTCTGGTTCTCCTCCTTGATCCGCACCCCCTCCTTCGCCTCGACCGCCTGGTGGATGCCCTCGCTCCAGCGGCGCCCCTCGAGGATGCGGCCCGTGAACTCGTCGACGATCTTGACCTCGCCGTCCTGCACGATGTAGTCGCGGTCGCGCTGGTAGAGCACCGCCGCCTTCAGCGCAACCTGCAGCTGGTGCACGTAGTTCTGCTGCACCGCGTCGTAGAGGTTGTCGATGCCGAGCGCCTGCTCGACCTTCTCGATGCCCGGTTCCGTCGGCACGACGATGCGCTTCGCCTCGTCGACGTCGTAGTCGGTGCCGCGTCCCAGCGTCCGCACGATCTGCGCGAAGCGGTAGTAGACCTTCGCCGCGTCGGCCACGCGGCCGGAGATGATGAGCGGCGTGCGGGCCTCGTCGATGAGGATGGAGTCGACCTCGTCGACGATCGCGAAGTGGTGGCCGCGCTGCACCTTGTCGGCCTTCGTCGACGCCATGTTGTCGCGGAGGTAGTCGAAGCCGAACTCGTTGTTCGTGCCGTACGTGATGTCGCAGGAGTAGTCGGCGCGCTTCTCCACCGGCTCCGTGCGCTGCCCCGGGATGACCAGCCCGACCGACAGGCCGAGGAAGCGGTGGATGCGACCCATCCACTCCGCGTGGAACCGCGCGAGGTAGTCGTTCACCGTGACGACGTGCACGCCCCTGCCCGTGAGCGCGTTCAGGTACGCCGGAAGGGTCGACACGAGGGTCTTGCCCTCGCCCGTCTTCATCTCGGCCACCCAGCCCGCGTGCAGCGCGGCACCACCCATCATCTGGACGTCGAAGTGGCGCTGCCCGATCACGCGGCGCGCCGCCTCGCGCACCGTTGCGAATGCCTCGGGGAGCAGGTCGTCGACGTCCTCGCCGCGGTCGATGCGCGAGCGGAATTCCACGGTCTTCGCCTGCAACTGCGCGTCCGACAACGCCTCGATGGCGGGCTCGAAGGCGTTGATCTCGGGCACGAGGCTCTCGAGGACCTTGACCTTCTTGCCCTCGCCGGCACGGAGAACGCGGTCGAGCAGGGCCATGCCAGTCCCAAGCCTACCGTCGGCTCCCGAGCGGGGTCGTGGCGGCCACCGCGACGCACGCCGCGTCGTCGGCCCCGGCGCCGAGCAGCGCAGCGCGAGCGGCGAGCAGTGTCGCACCGGTGGTGACGAC
>JBIIHV010000140.1:0-5154 GCA_044235415.1 Ilumatobacteraceae bacterium
CGTGGTCGGCCGGTTCGAGCCAATGGAGATCGCCGCAGTCGGCGCGCAGCCGCCCGCGCTGCACCGCAGTGCCACGCGCGCCCGCGACCTGCTGGCCCGAGGTGCGTCGCACCTGCCGCCGCGCGAGGCCGCGCTGTTCCTGGGCCTCGCCATCGGCGACGACGCGGGTCAGCCACCCGAGATGGTCGCCGCCTTCCGTGCGGCCGGCCTGTCGCACCTCACCGCGGTGTCGGGCCAGAACGTCGCCTACGTGCTGGCCCTGGCGGCCCCGCTGCTGGCGCGCCGCGCGCCCGCGGTGCGCACCGCGCTGTCGCTCGCGCTGCTCGGCTGGTTCGTCGTCGTCACGCGCGCCGAACCGTCGGTGGTGCGCGCCGCGACGATGGCCGCGGTGGGCGTGGTCGCACGGTCGCGCGGGTTCGACGCGCCGGCCGCGCGCGTGCTCGCCCTCACCATGGGCGGCCTGCTCGTCGTCGATCCGCTGCTGGCGCAGTCGGTCGGCTTCGTGCTGTCGTGCGCAGCGACGACGGGCCTCGTCGTGGTGTCGCCGATCATCGCACCGCTCGTCGGCGGACCGTCGTGGTGGCGCGCGGCGGTGTCGACGTCGCTCGGCGCACAGGCGGCCGTCGCGCCGGTGACACTCGCGGCGTTCGGCACGGCACCCGCCGTCGCGCTGCCCGCGAACCTGCTGGCAGTGCCCGTCGCCGGTGCGGTGATGCTGGTGGGCATGCCCGCGGCTGCGCTGCTCGGCGCGCTCGACGCGGCAGCCGAGTGGGCGGGTACGGGCACCGGACCGCTCGGCGCGTTGGTCGCACTCCCGCTCGGCGCGGCGGTGCGCTGGGTGTGGTGGGTGGCCGAGGTGGCGGCGCGCGCGAGCCTGCCCCCGGCGCTCGACGCCGCGTGCTGGGCGGTGGTCGCGGCGACCCTGGTGCTCCGGTCTGTCAGACTTCGGCGATGGCCGTCATCCTCGTCACCGGCAGCGACGAACGGCTGATCGCCGACGGCGTCGCCGCGCAGGTCGACCGCCTCGTCGGCGACGGCGACCGCGACACGATGCTGCAGGTCCGCGACCTCACGGGCCTCCCCGTCGACGAGCGCGAGGCCGCCATCGCCGCCGCGCTCGACGCACTGCGCACCCCGTCGCTCTTCGGCGGCGACCGCGTGGTCGTGGTGCGCGGCCTGCACGAGGCCACGGCCGACGAGGCCGCGCCGCTGGTGGAGTACGCGTCGTCGCCCGCGCCCGACGGACACCTCGTCATCGGCGCGGGGCCCAAGGCCCTGCCCAAGAAGGTGCTCGACGGCCTGAAGAATTCCGGCACCACGCTGGTCAACACCTCGCCGCCGTCGAAGCGCAGGGAGCTGGTGGCGTGGTTCGACGACCACTTCACCGAGGCGGGCCTGAAGGTGGAGGGTCAGGTGGTCGAGGCGTGCGTCGACTGGCTGGGGGAGGACATCGCCCGCCTCCCGTCGCTGATCGAGGTGCTCGCCGCCACCTACGGCAGGAACCGCAAGCTGACGGTCGCCGACGTCGAACCCTTCCTCGGCGACAAGGGCGGCACCAAGCCGTGGACACTGACCGACGCCGTCGACAAGGGCGACTTCACGACCGCCCTCGGCGCGCTGCGCCGCATGCTCGCGTCCGGCGAGTACCACCCGCTGCAGGTGATGGCCCTGCTGCACCGCCACTACGCCACGATGCTGCGCCTCGACGCGGTCGAGGTGCGCACGAAGGATGACGCCAAGGTCGCGGCAAAGGTGAACAACGACTTCGTCGCGGGCAAGCTGCTCGACACGCAGCGCCGCCTCGGCGCGCGGGCGGTGTCGGGTGCGGTGCGGCTGCTGGCGCGAGCCGACGTCGACCTGCGGGGTCGGCGCGACCTGCCGGAGGAGCTGGTGCTGGAGCTGCTGGTGGGCCGGCTGTGCCAGCTGTCGGGCGGCGTGCCCGGCGCGAGGGGTCGCGCTACGCGGAGGCGTTGACCCGCTTCATCAGGCGGCTCTTCTTGCGGGCCGCCGTGCGGGGGTGCAGCACGCCCTTGGAGGCGGCCATGTCGATGCGCTTCACGGCGAGGCGGACGGCCTCGGCGTTGTCGGCGGAGCCGATCGTCTCGGTGGCGTTCTTGATGCGGGTGCGCACCTCGCTCTTCACGGCGCGGTTGCGGGCCGTCGCCTTCGCGTTGGTGAGGATCCGCTTCTTCTGACTCTTGATGTTTGCCACGGCTGGCAAGCCTAACAGCGCCCGGAACGCCCCCCACCGGTAGGGTCAGGAGGCGTCGAGCGCCGGTTTCGGGCCGCCTCCCGGCGCGACTGCACCCATGGACCTCGGCAAGATCCGCAACTTCTCGATCATCGCCCACATCGACCACGGCAAGTCGACCCTGTCCGACCGCATCCTGGAGATCACGGGGGCGGTTCAGGCCCGCGACATGCGCGCCCAGTACCTCGACTCGATGGACCTCGAGCGCGAGCGGGGCATCACCATCAAGGCCCAGAACGTGCGGGTGGGGTGGCGCGACCACTGGCTGCACCTGATCGACACCCCCGGCCACGTCGACTTCGGCTACGAGGTCAGCCGGTCGCTCGCGGCCTGCGAGGGCGTGGTGCTGGTGGTGGACGCGGCGCAGGGCATCGAGGCCCAGACGCTGGCCAACTGCTACCTGGCGCTCGAGAACGACCTCGAGATCGTCGCGGTGCTGAACAAGATCGACCTGCCCGCGGCCGACCCCGACCGCTACGCGATGGAGATCGAGAAGGTGCTCGGCATCCCCGCCGAGGACATCCTGCGCATCTCGGCCAAGACGGGCCTCGGCGTGCCCGAGCTGCTCGACGCGGTGGTCGAGCGCATCCCTGCGCCGAAGGGCGACGCGTCCGCGCCGCTTCAGGCGCTCATCTTCGACTCGCAGTACGACACGTACCGCGGCGTGGTGTCCAGCGTGCGCGTCATGAACGGCGTGATGCGCCCCGGTGAGCGCCTGCAGTTCATGCAGGCCGGCGCGCAGCACGACGCCATCGAGGTGGGTGCGCGCACGCCGGCGCCCAAGCCGGTGGACGAACTGGGGCCGGGCGAGGTGGGATACCTCATCGCGGGCATCAAGGACGTCGGCGAGGCGCGAAGCGGCGAGACCGTCACCACGGCCGCGCACCCCGCGACCAAGGCGCTCGAGGGCTACCGCGACCCGAAGCCGATGGTGTTCTGCGGCCTGTTCCCGATCGACGGCGACGACTTCGAGAACCTGCGCGAGAGCCTGCACAAGCTGAAGCTCAACGACGCGTCGGTGACGTTCGAGCCCGAGTCGTCGGGTGCCCTCGGGTTCGGCTTCCGCTGCGGCTTCCTCGGCCTGCTGCACATGGAGATCGTCAAGGAGCGCCTCGAACGCGAGTTCAACCTTGCGCTCATCGCCACCGCACCGTCGGTGGAGTACCGGGTGACGAAGACCGACGGCGAGGTGCTGGTGGTGGACAACCCCACCGACCTGCCGTCCATGAACTACGTGGCGACGGTGGAGGAGCCGTACTTCAAGGTCAGCATCATCACCCCGAAGGAGTACACGGGCGCGCTGATGGAGCTGTGCCAGCAGCGCCGGGGCGAGCTGTCGAAGCTGGAGTACCTGTCGCCCGAGCGCGTGGACATGCAGTACCAGATGCCGCTGGCCGAGGTGGTCGTCGACTTCTTCGACCAGCTGAAGAGCCGCTCGCAGGGCTACGCCAGCCTCGACTACGAGCTGGCGGGCTACCGGCCGAGCGACCTCGTGCGCGTCGACATCCTGCTCAACGCGCAGCCGGCCGACGCGTTCAGCACGATCGTCCACCGCGACCGTGCGTACGAGTACGGCCGGCGCATGTGCGAGAAGCTGCGCGAGCTGATCCCGCGGCAGATGTTCGACGTGCCCATCCAGGCGGCCATCGGCGGGCGCATCATCTCGCGCGAGACGGTGAAGGCCAAGCGCAAGGACGTGCTCGCCAAGTGCTACGGCGGCGACATCTCGCGCAAGCGCAAGCTGCTGGAGAAGCAGAAGGAAGGCAAGAAGAAGATGAAGTCCATCGGCCGCGTCGAGGTGCCGGGCGACGTCTTCATCTCGGCGCTCAAGCTCGATGACTGAGGCCGCCACCGCCGACCGCGGCACGTTCCGCTCGCTGCGCCACCGCAACGCGCGCCGCTTCTTCCTCGGCCTGCTGGTGTCCAACGTCGGCTCGTGGATGCAGCTGACGGCCACGTCGTTCGTGCTGTACGACCTGACGGACGGCAGCGCCACCGCGCTCGGCGTCAACACGGCGATGCAGTTCCTGCCGATGCTGTTGCTGGGCGCGTGGGCGGGGGCGCTGTCCGACCGGCTCGACCGTTGGCGCCTCACCATCGCCGCGCAGTCGGCCCTCGCGGTGCAGGCACTGGTGCTGGGCGCGGTCGTGCTGGCGGGCTGGGCGACCGAGCCGGTGGTCTACGCGCTCTCGGCGCTGCTCGGCATCATCGGTGCCATCGACAACCCCGCTCGGCGCAGCCTCGTGACCGAACTGGTGCCGCCCGAGCACATCGTCAACGCCGTGGCGTTGAACACCGCGGTCATGACCGGCTCGCGCGTCATCGGCCCGGCGCTGGCCGCCGCGTTGATCCTGCCCCTCGGCGCCGGCTGGCTCTTCATCGCCAACGGCGTGTCGTACGCGGCGATGCTGCTCGGCCTGCTCGGCATCCGCCGCTCGGAGATGTTCGTGCACCCGCCGCGCCCCGCCGGAGGACGACCCGTGCGCGAGGCGCTGGCGTTCGTGCGCGGCAGGCCGCAACTGCTGGCGATGTTCACGGTGTTCACGCTGGTCAGCACGTTCGCGTTCAACTACTCGGTCAGCCTGCCGAAGCTCGCCGACCAGCGCTGGGGCTCGACGGAGGCGTTCGGGTGGGTGCTCGCCGTCACCAGCCTCGGCAGCATGCTCGGCGCGCTGTACCTGGGCCGGCGCACCCGCGTGTCGTACCGCTTCATTGCGGGAGGCGTGCTGGTGATGGGGGTGAGCAACATCGGGCTTGCGTGGTCGCCGAACCTCGTCGTCGCCTTCGCGTGGTCGCTGCCGCTGGGTGCCGCAGGCGCGGTGCTGATCTCGGGGTCGAACGCCATCATCCAGCACGAGGCGCCGCCCGAGATGCGCGGCCGCATGATGGCGCTTGCAGCGGTG
>JBIIHV010000141.1:0-5125 GCA_044235415.1 Ilumatobacteraceae bacterium
CGCGATCGCCTGTCGCCGGTCGCCCTTGGTGCGGCCCTTGGCGAGCCCGAGGTCGACCTTCACCCGTCCGTTGCGGAACGCCATTTCCAGCGGCACGAGCGTCAGTCGCTCGCGCGCCATGCGGTCCGACAGTCGCCGGATCTCCTGGCGGTGCAGCAGCAGCACGCGCGATCGCACCGGGTCGTGGCTGCCCACGCCGTGCGCGAACGAGTAGGGCGCAATGTGCACGGCTTCGAGCAGCATGCGTCCCTGCACCGCGCGCGCGTAGCCGTCGGCGAGCTGCACCTGCCCGGCGCGGGCGCTCTTCACCTCGCTGCCGGTGAGCACGATGCCGGCCTCGATCACCTCGAGGATCTCGAAGTCGTGGCGCGCCTTGCGGTTGCTTGCGACCAGCGAGTCGCCCCGTCGTTCGCGGCGCTCGTTCATAGGGGTCTCCGAGCGTACCGCTAGCCTCGCCAGCCGATGTCGAAGGAACTGCGCGTTCCCGCCGCCGTGCTCGGGCAGATCGGCAGCCACCTCGTCGCGGGCTACCCGTACGAGGCGTGCGGACTCCTCGTGGGCAGGGGCGCCACGAACGAAGTGGTCGAGTTCCATCCGTGCGACAACGACGCGAAGTCGTCGCGCGTGTACACGCTCAATCCCCGCCAGCACCTCATGATCGAGCGCGACGCCGAGGACCGCGGCCTCGAGGTGATTGGCGTGGTGCACAGCCACACCCACTCCGAGGCCTATCCCAGCCCGACCGACGTGGCGCAGGCACCCGACCCGACGTGGCACTACATGATCGTCTCGCTGCGCACCGGTGCCCCGGAGCCGCGGTCGTTTCGCATCGTCAACGGCCAGATCACCGAGGTCGAGGTGGTCCCGACCCCGTAGCGGCTGGTCCGGATGCGGGGAATACCCGCGGTCGCCTCGGCGTTGGCAGGGGCAATGGGTACAATTCTGACCGACTTAGTCGCCAATCCCCGAGGGGTCCCGATGGTGCCAATGGAGAGCGTGCTTGACCTCATCGGCAACACCCCCGTCGTCGACGTCAGCCGCCTCTCGCCGAACCCGCGGGTGCGCCTCATGGCCAAGCTCGAGGGGCAGAACCCGTTCGGCTCGGTGAAGGACCGCATCGCCAAGTCGATGATCGAGACCGCCATCAAGGACGGCACCCTCCAGCCCGGCCAGCGCCTCATTGAGCCGTCGTCGGGCAACACGGGCATCGCGCTGGCCGCCATCGCGGCCGTGAAGGGCAATCCGATCACGATCCTCATGCCCGAGAGCGTGTCGATCGAGCGCCGCCAGATGCTGTCGGTGTTCGGCGCGGAGATCATCCTCACTCCCGGCGAGGAGGGCTCGAACGGCGCGGTGCGCCGCGCCGAGGCCATGGCGGCGGAGCACCCCGAGTGGTGCTTCCTCCACCAGTACCGCAACGACGCGAATCCGCGCGCGCACTACGAGGGCACGGGGCCCGAGATCCTGCGCGACGTGCCCGAGGTGACGCACTTCGTCGCCGGGCTGGGCACGAGCGGCACCCTCATGGGCGTCGGCCGCTACCTGAAGGAGCGCATGCCCGACGTGAAGATCGTCGCGGTCGAGCCTCCGCTGGGCGAGCGGGTCGAGGGACTCCGCAACCTCGACGAGGGCTACATCCCGCCGATCTTCGAGAACTGGCACGGCTTCGACGTGCTCGACCGCAAGCGCGTCGTGCGCCCGCGGGAGAGCATCGAGATGACGCGCCGCCTCGTGCGCGAGTGCGGCATCTTCGCCGGCATCTCGTCGGGCGCGTCGCTCGCGGGCGCCCTGAAGGTCGCCTCCGAGATCGACGAGGGCACGATCGTGTTCATCGTCTGCGACGGCGGGTGGAAGTACCTGTCAACCGGCGCGTACACCGACGACCTCGACGCCGCCGAGGCCGCGGCCGAGAAGATCATCTACTTCTAGCCGCGCGCGACTCCGCGCGTCCGGCGCGCTGTGCCGTCAGCGGCCGCCCACCAGGAGCGCAAGTCCCGAGAACACCACGGCCGCCGCGGCAATGCGTCGGCGGTGGTCGCCCTCGTCGAGCAGCCGCCAGCCGGCGAACGCGGCGATCACCACGCTCGCCTCGCGCAACGAACTCACGTAGCCGACGGGGGCGTGCTGCAGCGCCGCCATCACCAGCCCGTAGGCCACGGTCGACGCCGCGCCCGTCATCGCCATCGTCCGCCAGTGCGCGCGCACGGCGGGCACCACGAGGCGTGGCGTCGTCGTCGCCACCCATGCGGTCGTCACGACGGCCGCCGACACGAGGATCGCCATCGTGTAGCCGGCCGCGTTCGACTGGCGTACGCCGTGCGCGTCGACCACGGAGTACGTCCCGATGACGAGACCCACCGCGATGGCGGGTGCGAGCGCGCGCAGCGAGCCGGTGCGCGCGAGCGCCATCAGCCCGCCACCCACCACCAACACGCCGATGGTCGACAGCGGCGAGAGCCGGTCGCCCAGCACCACCATGCCGGCGAACGCGGCGCTCAACGCACCGAGTCCGCGCGCGACGGGGTAGCTCATCGAGAAGTCGCTGCGCCGGTATGCCGAGGCGAGCAGCGCGATGTACGGCACGTGCATGGCGCCGCTGAGGGCCGCCCAGCGCCACGCGATCTCTGGCAGGTCGCCGACCACGGCCCATCCCGCCAGCAGCAGCGCGCAGGCGACGCCCGACATGGTGAACTGCCCCCACATCGCCATGCGACGGTCGGCGCTCTGCTTCACCGCGACGTTCCAGCTCGCGTGCAGCACCGCGGCCGACAGCGCGAGCACGGTGGCGAGCAGCACCGCGCAAGGGTAGGGGAGCGGGCCGCGGCGTATCGTGGAGGCGATGCCGACGGGACGCGATGCGCCGATCGGCATGTTCGACTCCGGATTCGGCGGGCTCACCGTCGCACGGGCGGTCATCGACCTGCTGCCCGCCGAGCACCTCGTCTACATCGGCGACACCGGGCGGTACCCCTACGGCGCCAAGCCGGCCGCCGACGTACGCCGCTTCGCACTCGAGCTCGGCCGATCGCTCGTCGACGACTTCGGCGCGAAGGCCGTGGTGGTCGCGTGCAACACCGCGGCATCGGTCGCGCTCGACGAGCTGGCATCCGTGCTGCCGGTGCCCGTCATCGGGGTGGTCGGGCCGGGCTCGCGCGCGCTGGTGCGCGCGACGTCGTCCGGCCGCGTCGCGGTGATCGGCACGGTCGGCACCATCGCGTCGGGTGCCTACGAGCGCGCGGTTGCCGGCACCGGCGCAAAGGTCTCGCTCGTGTCGGCGGCCTGCCCCGGGTTCGTCGAGTTCGTCGAGCGCGACCAGACCTCGGGCGAGGAGGTCACCGTGCTCGCCCAGCGCCTGCTCGCCCCGGTGCGCGAGGCGGGCATCGACGCACTGCTGCTCGGCTGCACCCACTATCCGTTCCTCTCCGGCGTCATCGGCGACGTGATGGGACCGGGCGTCCGGCTCGTGTCCAGCGCCGACGAGACCGCCTTCGCAGTGCGCGATGCGCTCGACGCGGCCGGCCTGCTGCGCGATGGCGGCTTCGGCACGCACCGCTTCTTCTCCTCGGGCGACGTCGCCCGGTTCGCCGAGCTGGGTCGCCGCCTGCTCGGACCCGAATTGGAGGAGGCGGCCGCATGGCCGGAGACTGGCGCGACGAGGGGGACATGATGGGACGACCGGACGGACGTGACGACGACCAGTTGCGGACGGTGACGTTCCAGCGCGACTTCACCGAGATGGCGGCGGGCTCCGTGCTCGTGTCGTTCGGCCGCACGCGGGTGCTGTGCACCGCATCGGTCGACGAGGACGTGCCGCGGTGGATGCGCGGCACCGGCAAGGGCTGGGTGACCGCCGAGTACTCGATGCTGCCGGGCTCGTCGCCCGAGCGCGTCGACCGCGAGGCCGCCAAGGGCAAGCAGTCCAGCCGCACCGTCGAGATCCAGCGGCTCATCGGCCGCTCGCTGCGCTCGTCGTGCGACATGGTGGCGCTCGGGGAGCGCCAGGTGCTGCTCGACTGCGACGTGCTGCAGGCCGACGGCGGCACGCGCACGGCCAGCATCTGCGGCGCGTGGGTCGCGCTGCACGACGCGCTCGCGCGGCTCGTCCAGCAGGGCTCCATCGCGGCGCACCCGCTGCACTCGGTCTGCGCGGCGGTGAGCGTCGGCATCCACCAGGGCGTGCCCGTGCTCGACCTTCCCTACGCGGAGGACTCGACGGCGGAGGTCGACATGAACGTCGTCATGCTGGCGCCGAACGACGGGGGCGAGCCGACGTACGTCGAGGTGCAGGGCACGGCCGAGGGCAAGGCGTTCTCGCGCGGCGAGCTCGACTCGCTGCTCGGGCTCGCGGCCGGCGGCATCTCGACGATCGTCGGGTTGCAGCGCGAGGTCGTTGCGGTTCCGCCCGCGCCGCGCCGCGCCGCGCGCTGACGGGTCGGGCGGCGTGCGCATCGTCTGTGCGTCGGCCAACCCGCACAAGGCCGCCGAGATCGCCGACCTCATGCAGGACGTCGTCGAGCTCGTGCCGAGGCCGAGCGGCATCCCCGACGTCGACGAGCACGAGGACACGCTCGTCGGCAACGCACGGCTGAAGGCGGTCGCGGTGTGCGCGGCGACGGGCCTGCCGGCGGTCGCCGACGACACGGGGCTCGAGATTGACGCCCTCGGCGGCAAGCCGGGCGTGCGGACGGCCCGATGGGGCGGCGAACCGCCGGACGACGCGCGCAACCGCGCACGTGCACTGCGCGAGCTGGCCGGCGCCACGTCCCGCACCGCGAGGTTCCGCACCGTGGCGCTCGTCCGCTTCCCCGACGGCCGCGAGATCGTCGCCGAGGGCACCTGCGAGGGCTCGATCGCCGAGGGAGAGCGCGGCAGCCGCGGCTTCGGCTACGACCCGTTGTTCATCCCGGCGGAGGGCGACGGCCGCACGTTCGCCGAGATGACGATTGAGGACAAGCACCGCCTGTCGCACCGCGGCCGCGCGTTCCGCGCGCTCGCGCTGCTGCTGTCACCACCCGCGTAGGTCGATCTCCCAGCGGTCGACGACCTCGTCCCCGCGCAGCACCCACGCGCACGCGTGCATCGCGACCGTGGGGTCGAGGTGCGCGGGCACCACGCGCACGCGCGA
>JBIIHV010000142.1:0-5070 GCA_044235415.1 Ilumatobacteraceae bacterium
GGATCATCCCGGAGACGATGCGCGCCGACACCGCCACCAGCGGCAACCCGCCGCCCGGGTGCGACGAGCCGCCCACGAGGTGGAGCCCCTGCCGCACCCCTGCGTTGGACGGACGGCGGAACGCCGCGCGCGGTCCATTCGACGACGTGCCATAGATGCTGCCGCCGCGCGTCCGGTAGCGAGCCTCGAGGTTGCGGGGCACGATCGTCTCGACGAACTCGGCGCGGCCGCGCAGGTCGGGGCCGCGCTCCGCGAGCCGATCGAGCAGCCACGGCCCATACGCGGCCGCGTCCACGTCCGCACCCGGCGGCGCGTTGACCAGCAGGAACCAGTTCTCGCACCCGCGGGGAGCCTGCGACGCGTCGGTGACGCTCGACACGCACGCGTAGATCGTCGGGTCGGACGCCATCCGCCCTGCGTCCATCTCCGCGAACTCGCGCCGGTAGTCGGACGAGAACCACACGTTGTGGTGCGCGATCCCGCCCGTCGTGCCGCGCGCACCGACGAGCACGACGACGCCGCTCGTCGAGCGGGGCACCGCACGCACCCGCCGCACCGCGGCACGGTCGGGCAGCAGGTCGGTGTACAGGTGCTCCGCGTCGACGTTGGCCACGACGTGGTCTGCGGCGAGCTCTGTGCCGTCGGCGAGGCGCACGCCCCGGACCCGCACGCCGTCGTCGACGATGCGCACGACCTCGGCCCCCGCGCGCAGCTCCACCCCGCACCGGCGTGCGGCGCGCACCACCGCATCCCGCAGTGCCGAGAGCCCGCCCTGCGGGTACCACGCGCCATGATCGGCCTCGACAGCCGCGATGCACGCCAGGGTTGCCGGCGCCCGGTACGGCGACGACCCGCTGTAGGTGGCGTAGCGGCCCAGCACCTGGCGCAGGCGCGGGTCGTCGAAGTCGCGCCGCGCCGCTGCGGCGAGCGTGCGCAGTGGATCGATTGCCAGCAGGTCGCGCGGCGACGACATCCGTCCGAGCATCTGGCGCGCGCCGGTCATCGGTCCGGCGAGGAACGTGCGCTCGCTGACCTCCCAGATGCGCCTCGCCCGTGCGAGCACGCGCAGGTAGCGCGCGCCGCTGCCCGGCGACAGTGCGTCGAGCGCGGCGGCGGTGGCCTGCGGATCGTCGTGCACGTCGACCGTCGAACCGTCGGACCACGAATAGCGGAACTGCGGCGAGAGCCGGACCATCTGCACCTCGTCGGCCAGCGACGTGCCGGCGAGCCGCAGCACCTCGTCGTAGAGGTGCGGCAGGGTGACGAGCGACGGCCCGAGGTCGAAGGTCCAGCCGTCGCGGCGCCACTCGGCGACCTTGCCGCCGAACTGCTCGAGGCGCTCCAGCACCGTCACGTCGTGGCCCGCCGCGCGCAGGCGGATGGCGGCCAGCAGACCGCCCATTCCGCCGCCGACGACGACGGTCGTGGACGTGGTCACCGAGCCGACCGTCGCACGCGCAGGACGGCCGCCGCGGCGATGGGCAGCATCGCCGCACCACCCACCGCGGCAACCACTGCGTCGCCGAAGAACGCCGCGAACCCGACCGTCTGCATCACCGCCACGACCGCGTACTGCGCCACCGCGGCGCGCGATGCACGTGCCGGGGGAAGCAGTCGCTCGAGGAGCAGCATCACCGCGGCCGACGTCAGCAGCCAGCCCGCGTAGTTGCCGAGCGGAATGCCCCGATAGGCACCGCCGTCCGGCCACGTCCAGTAACCCTCGCCCACCATCTGCGGGTCGAGGAAGAGGTCCCACGCCGTGAGTGCGACGGCGCCGAGCGCGATGCGCCGCCACGGCCGGGCGGCCGGCCCGACGATGGCCGCCGCGACCTCGCGCGCAGGCAGCGCCATGGCGAACCACGCGAAGGGCACCAGCACGGGCACGAGCGCGACGCGCGGCCCGAGCGCGCCGGTGTAGTCGTAGTGGCCGAAGGGCACGCCCGTGCGGGTGCCGACGGCTTCGACCACCACGGTCACGGCGAGCACCACGAGCGCCGCTCGCCCGGCGCCCCGCCACCCGCCGAGGCCGGCCGCGGCCGCGAACGATCCGCCGAACAGGCCGAGCACCACGACCCACGCGAGCGCGGCGCGCACGTCGCCACCGCGTGCCGCCAGCGGCGTCGCGATCATCCCCCCGATCGCCGCGAGCGCCGAGACCGACGCCACCACCGCGCGCGCCACGGGGACGCGAGGGCGGACCCCGTCGGGCAGTGCGGGAACCGTCACGTCAGCCGGCACGACGGCGCACGGGCCACGACGGGCGCATCAGGCGCACCACCATCGCGGCCTTCTCCGCCGTCGACACCGACGCCCTGCCGGAGAAGACGTCGTACCCGCGGGCCTCGATCTTGTCGAGGATCCGCCCGTACAGCACGCGCGCTGCGCCGATCGAGCGCGCCGACTGCCGCGGCAGCATCGCGAGCCCCAGGTCGGCCGACGCGTAGAGCTCGCGGCACCGTGCGATCTCGAAGCGCATCAGCTCGACGAACTCCGGCGTGCAGCGCCGTTGCGCGAGGTCGACGCCGAACCGGCGCACGTCCTCCTGCGGCAGGTAGGTGCGGCCGCGGTCGAGGTCCTCGTCGACGTCGCGCAGGAAGTTGGTCAGCTGGAACGCGTTGCCCAGGTCGCGTGCGTGCGGCACCGCCTCGGGCACCAACGGCTCCAGCACGGGCAGCATCATCTCGCCGATCACCGCGGCCGAGCCGTCCATGTAGTCGAGCAAGTCGCCCCAAGTCTCGTAGCACTCGACCGTGAGGTCCATCGTCATGCTGCGGAGGAAGCGGCGGAAGCACGCGGGGTCGATCGACAGCCGCAGCACCGTGTCGACCACCGCCTTCAGCACCGGGTCGTCCGACGACCCGCGGGCGAGGTCGGCGAAGAAGCGGTCGCCGAACGACGCGAGCGCGGTCGCCCGTTCCGCGACGGGTACCGGGCCGAGGTCGTCGACGATGTCGTCGGCATACCGGCAGAACCCGTACAGCGCGTGCACGTGCGGGCGCTTGTGGCGCGGCAGCACGAGCGTCGACCAGTAGTACGTCGTGCCGTGCCGCTTGTTGAAGTCGCGGCACAACTCGTACGACTGCTCCATCGTCACCGGTCCGGACGGCAGCAGCCTCGTCGTCGGGACGGGCGGCGTGCGGCGACCCACGGTCAGCGCCCCCGTGCCGCCGCGTACTGCTCGACGCGCTCGGCGGCCAGCTTCCCCGACACCAGCACCATCGGCACGCCGACGCCGGGCAGCGTGGACGAACCCACGAATGCCAGTCCGGGCACTCGCTTGTCCACGTTGTTCGGCCGGAACGGGCCCGTCTGCAGGAACGTGTGCGCGAGCGCGAACGGCGTACCGCGCTCCATGCCCATGGCCTCCCAGTCGAGCGGGTCGTAGACGCGCTCGACGACCACGTCGGTCGGGTAGCCCAGCGCGGCGACGCGGTTGCGGATGTCGCCGACGATCCGGTCGCGCTCGCGCCCCCAGTCGATGCGTCCGTCGAGGTTCGGCACCGGTTCGAGCACGTACAGCGACGAATGGCCGTCGGGTGCGAGGCCGGGGGTGTCCAGGGAGTGCAGGGTGACCAGGATCGACGGATCGGGCATGCGACGGCCGTCCTCGATGAGGGCCTTGAACGACGCGTCCCACTCGTGCCCGAAGTGGATGTTGTGGTGTGCGGCCTCGGGACCCGGCACGCCCTTCACGCCCGCCACCCAGAGCACGCAGCTCGGGCTGTACTTGCCTCGGCGCGCGGTGCGCGGGGCGTCGACGCCGCCGAGGAGCGTGCGGTACGCCACGGGCAGGTCGGGGTTGCACACGACGGCGTCGGCCGGGATCCGTTCGCTGCCCGCCACCTCGACGCCGCTCACCGCGCCACGGCTGCCCGCCGAGCGCAGGATGCGGGTAACCGTCGCGCCGTAGCGGAACTGCACGCCCGCCTTCTCGAGTGCGCCGGCGAGGCCCGTTGCCATCGCGTGCATGCCCCCCTCGGGGAAGTACACGCCCTGCACCGAGTCCATGTAGGTGATCACCGCGTACAGCGAGAGCGCCTCGTAGGGGGCGAGTCCCGCATACATGCTCTGGAAGCTGAAGATCCGCTGCAGGCGCTCGTCCTTGAAGTAGCGGCCGATCGTCGTGTCGAGCTTGCGGAACGCGCCCATGCGCAGCAGCGCGAGGCCGGCGCGCCACGGCTTCACCAGGTCGAGCGGAGAGTCGAAGTTGACGTCGATGAACGAATCCATCTCGGCCCGGTAGAGGCCGTCCAGCCACTCGCAGAACTGCAGGAACGAACCCGCCTCGCGCGCGTTCGAGAAGCGCCGGATCTCCTCGGCCATCGCCTCGCGGCCGTGCAGCACCTTCAGTTCACTGCCGTCCGCATACACCGCGCGGTACATCGGGTCGACCTTCTTGATGGTCACCCAGTCGCGCATGTCGGCACCCGCAGCCTCGAACGCGTCGCCGAGGAGGTCGGGCATCGTCAGCACGGTCGGTCCGTTGTCGAGCCGGAAGCCCCGCTCGGCGACGATTCCCGCACGGCCGCCGGGAACGTCCTCGCGCTCCACGACCGTCACCTCGTATCCGCGCTTCACGAGGTGCGCAGCGGCCGAGAGCCCTCCCAGTCCCGCACCCACGACGACGACCTTCATCAGACATCCCTCCACGACACGTACTGCGCGAGCTGGCGCAGCTCCTCCTTGGCCGCGTCGTCGATCGGCGCCGCGTCGAGCGAGGCCACCGCCTCGTCGGCGAGCGCGGCGATGCGCGACTCGAGCTCGTCGAGCGCCCCGGTGGCGACGATCGTCTGCTGGATCTCGGCGACCGTGTCGGGCGACATCGTGACGTCGCCCACCCTGGCCAGCACGGCGCGCTGGGCGGGCGTCGCGCGCTCGGTCGCCATCGCCATCAACGGCGTCGGCTTCCCCTCGCGCAGGTCGTCGCCGACCGGCTTCCCCGTCACGTGCTCGGCGCCGAACGCACCGAGCACGTCGTCGCGCATCTGGAACGCATCGCCGAGCGGAAGGCCGTATCGCGACAGCACGGGCAGCAGCTCGTCGCGCCGGTGCGGGGCCGCGAGGACGGCG